>NZ_MRUJ01000144.1:0-14507 GCF_002099325.1 Frankia sp. KB5
GTTGGCTACGTTCGGAAGGGATAACCGCTGAAAGCATCTAAGCGGGAAGCCTGCTTCGAGATGAGGTCTCCCACAGGGTAGCCTGGTAAGGCCCCCGACTAGATGATCGGGTTGATAGGCCGGAGGTGGAAGTGCGGTGACGCATGGAGCTGACCGGTACTAATAGGCCGAGGGCTTGTCTTCGAAGGTGCTACGCGTCCACTGTGCGGTTCTCGGGTGTACGGCCGGTTCGGCTGGTATATCTGGATAGTGTTTCGGTGGTTTTGGCGAAGGGGAAACGCCCGGTCTCATTCCGAACCCGGAAGCTAAGCTCTTCAGCGCCGATGGTACTGCATGGGGGACTGTGTGGGAGAGTAGGACGCCGCCGGACGTATACGAGTGTGGGGCTGTCTCCCTAGGGAGACAGCCCCACACCCTTTGTCACGCCCTTTTTCGGCATGGTCACCGGGTGGACCCGGTCATCACCGGTCCGGACGTCGTATCGTTGAGGGTTGTGGCATCACCGCACCATCGTGGACCCGGGTGAACGTCGTGGACCCGGGTGAACCCGGACCGACGTACCTACGCAACATCCGAAGCACAGCCGACGATCTCGGGCGCCGTGGTGTCCGCGTCGGAAGCCCGGCGGCCTGAGGGCGCCTCCGGATCACGAGGGACCCGCAGCCGCAACCGCGGTACCTGCGGGATGAAAGGGAAGTTGCCGGTCATGCCCAGGGAAGACAGATCCAGTCAGCGAGGCGGGACGACGCCGTTCACGTCCCCACACCCGCAGCGGCGTGATCGGGACGCTTCAGGTGATCGTGGCACGCCGGCAGAGGGACGTCGCGCCGGGCGCCCGGTGCGTGGCGATGCCCCGGGCGTAAGGCGGGGCGGCGGATCCGAGACCGGCGCGTCGCGCGGACAGGGGGGTCCCTCTCAGGGCGCGCGCCAGGGTGCGCGCGGCGGCGGGCAGGGCGGTGCGCGGGGAGGAACGCGGGGCGGGGCGGGCCAGTTCCGCCGCGGCCCGGAGGGCCAGGGCCGGCCGGACCGCTCCAGGGGTTCGGACTCCAACACCCGGTACGGCAACGCCCGGTACGGCGCATCGCCGCGTGCGGGCGATGCGGGATCCGCCACTTCCTCTTCCTCCTCGGCCGCCTCGTTCGTCGACCGCCGCCCGGGTGGGGCTCGGCGTCCGGAGGGGACGGGGACCGGCGGTGGGCGTGCTCCGGCGGCTGGCGGTGAGCGCTTTTCCCGAGCCGACGGCCCGCGCGGTGACCGGGGCGCGAGCGGAGCCTCCGCCCGCAACCGGGTCGCCGCCGAGGCGGCTTGGCGCGAGCGTCGGGGTCGGCCGGGAGCGGAGGAGACCGGCCGGTCCGGAAGGCCGAGTAGCCGTCCCGACCACGGCAGACCGGGGCGCGACTCCTCGGTATCCCATCGGCCCGGGCAGGCCCGGGCCGGCAGCGACGGCCCGCGGCCCCGGCACGACGGCCCTGAACGGCCGACTCACGGCAGAGTCTGGCGTTCCGATGGCGACCGTCCCGCGGGTACGCGCTCGGCCGGCCCGCGGCCCGGCGGCGATCGAGGCCGGGAGTCCCGGGGGCCCCGGGACACCAGCGGTGGAGGGGACCGCCGCGACGGCGCCGCTCGCGCCGAGCGCCGTGGCCGGCCGTTCACCGAGGCTTCCAGGCCCGGGGGCGGCGGCCCCCGCGGCGGCCCCCGCGGCGGCCGTCCGACCGGGCCTGGCCGGACTGACAGAACCGACCGGGCTGGCCGGACTGATCAGACTGAGCAGGGCAGCCGGCGGGCCCGGGTGCCGGCTCCGCCACTTCCCGACGAGGCCCGCGCGGACCTGCTGGACCACGACGTGCGCCGGTCCCTTCGGGGGCTGCCATCGTCGCTCGCCGACACGATCGCCCGCCATCTCGTCGCGACCGCCCTGCTGCTCGACGACGATCCCGCCCGCGCGCTCGCCCACGCCCGCGCCGCCGCCGATCGGGTGCCGCGCCTGCCCGCGGTGCGCGAGGCGGTCGGTATCGCGGCCTACCATGCGGGGGAGTACGCGACGGCCCTGGTGGAACTTCGGGCCGCTCGTCGGATGGACGGTTCCGCGCACAACCTGCCGCTGATGGCGGACAGCGAACGGGGACTGGGCCGGCCGGAGCGTACCGTCGCCTACCTGCGGGATCCGCAGATCGACCAGCTTGATCCGGCCGCTCGGGCGGAGATGCTCATCGTCGTCTCCGGGGCCCGCCGGGACCTCGGTCAGCCGGAGGCCGCCGTCGTGTTGCTGCGGGATCTGGCCACGGCCAAGACGCCGCCCGCGCCGTGGACCGCCCGCCTCTGGTACGCCTATGCCGAGGCGCTGCTTGCCGCCGGTCGTCCAGAGGAGGCCGCACGCTGGTTCACCTCCACGGCTGCGATCGACGAGGGAGAGACCGACGCCGACGCCCGTGCGTATCTGATCATGACTGGTCGGCCTCTCCCCGAGGAGGACGAGGAGGCTGCCCAGGACGGCGCGGATCTCCTGCTCTCGGATCGGGCCGATCCCGACGCGGACGCCGGGACCGAGGCGAACGTCGATCAGGACATCACCGGCCATGATCTTACTGATCATGGCACCGGCACCGGCACCGAGGCTGCTCCCGAGGCCGAGGCGACGGAGACCGGGAGGTAGGACCGTTCGGCCGAGGACCACTCCRCCCGGTATCCGTGGGTCCGCGGGGAGACGGACCGTGTGTACGCCGGTCCTACGTACGCCGGTCAGTCGTCGAGTGGACGCAGCACGAGTCCGGTGCGCGGCTTCGGGGTGAACAACGTCGACTTGCGCGGCATCCGCTCGCCGGCCTCGGCGACGGCCGTCACACCGGCGATCGGGGTGGGGTTGAGCAGCAGCGCGGTACCTCCCGCCGCAGCCGCCGCGGCGATCGCGGCCGGCGCGTCGTGGTGGTAGTCGACCACGCCCACCGTGTCCGTCAACCCCCAGACGTCCACGATCAACGCAAGATGAGCGACGGTGACGTCGAGTCCACGGAAGGCCGCCGACCGTTCGGGGGGCAGACTACGGGTGAGCAGGTCGGCGTCGGGCTCGGTGAGCAGGTAGGCCGCGGTGCCGTTGGTGACCACGAACGCGTGCCCGCCCTGCCCGGCCTTGGCCAGTTCCTCCACCAGCGCGTCCGGGTCCGCGCCTGCCGGCCCCACGCCACCGGCATCCCCGGCGGCGGTACCACCCTCGCCGGGCCCGGCGAGCTGACGCACGGTGAACACCTCGGCGGCCCGCCGCACCGCCTCGGTGAGCCCGAGACCACGCACTACCCGGTGGATGGCGTGCACCTGGGGCCCCGAGACGGTCGCGTCGACGAGGAAGGCCAGACCGAAGTCCCAGGGGCCCGAACCATCCCCGGCGGCGTGCCGTTCCGCCTGGTACTGGCGGTAGGTGGCGTACCGATGGTGGCCGTCCGCGATCACCGCGCGCCGGGGCAACAGGTCCGCGGCGATGGCGGTGAGGACCGCCGGATCGTCGATGGCCCAGAGCCGGTGCGTCACCCCGTCGTCCGTGGACGTCTCCACCAGCGGCGTCGTGGCGATCACCATCGAGACCACCCGGCTGGTCTCGCCGCCGCCGGCGTAGAGCAGGAAGATCGGTTCCAGGTTCGCGCGGGTCGCGCGGGTCAGCGCCAACCGGTCTGAGACCGGGCCCGCCATGGTGTTCTCGTGCGKGAGGATGATCCCCGCATCCGGATCGGTCAGCGCGACCGCCCCGATCAGCCCGCGCTGGGCGTGGCCGGCCCGCTCCTCCTCGTAGACGTAGACGGAGGCCTTCTCGTCGCGACGCAGCACTCCGCTGTCCAGCCATGCCCGCAGCGTGCGGGCGGCCCCGTCGTAGTCCTCCCCGGGGAGGATGAGCCGGACCACGTTGCGCTCGTCGCGCGCTTGGAGCTCCGCCCGTTCGGCGTCGTCGATGACGTCGTAGGGCGGGGAGGTCAGCGGGGCGAGGTCCGGCCCGGAGGACGGAAATCGTGCGGCCCGGAACGGGGCGAGYACGAGACCCGCCGGAGCGGGAACGGGACGATCGGCGTCAACCATGAGCCGCATCGTAGGGCCCCGAGAGTGCGGACCCGGTGTGACCCGGGAGTGCCCTCGCTGCTGACCGCCCGTGTTCCGGCCGGCCCGACCGGGCGAGAGGAACATTTCACCACCTTCCCGTAGTGCGAGCGTGCCATCGGAGCGGCGGGACGGTGGACAGCGCACACCTGATCGTTATGGGGATCTCGAGGTACGTTGGGCGGCTTTGCGGCGACACTGGAGCTGCGGACCTCGAGGATGTGCCTGGCGCTTGGCGCCCGCGGTGGCGAAGCCGGACGGAGTGATTCCGGATCTGGCGGTGTTCCTCGGGTGAGAGGCGGTGATGCGCATCGAGGGCGCCACGGTGCGGCGGAGTCYGGCGCGTGGCCTGGCGCGAGGCCCGGCGCGAGGTCCGGCGCGTGGCCTGGCGCGAGGTCCGTGCCCGGTGCTCAGGATTGGTGTGGCGAGGAGACAGATGATCGTCCGTGTCGTGGAGGTGAAGATGTCCGAGGAGACCGGCCCTCCGGGGGATGTACCGGACGAGACGCCCGGTGGGCTGCCCGCCCGCAGACGACGTGATAGATCCAGCTCGGTGCCGTCCGATGTGACGTCCTGGGTGGATGACAGTGCGGACCGGTCCCGGCCGGGACCGGCGGGTGAGGTCTACGACTGGTACACCCGGGGGATGGCGCTGCTCGGCCACGGGGACGCCAATGCCGCGGTGCAGCTGCTGGCCCACGCCGTCGCGGCCGAACCCGCCTCACCGAGCGTGCGGGAGGCGCTGGCCCGGGCACAGTTCACCGCCGGTCAGTACGGCGCGGCCCGGGAGACTTTCGCCTGGATCGTGGACCGRCATCCCACCGACGACTACGCCCAGTTCGGCCTCGGGCTGTCCGCCCGCAAGATCGGTGATCTCCGGGCGGCCGTGGAGCATCTGGCGCTGGCCGTGGCGATGCGTCCCGACATCCGACACTACGGTGTCGCGCTGCGTGGCGCCCGCGCGGCGTTGGCTCGAGCATGACCCGGCCGGCCGCCGTGCCCGCGCCGGCGCACGAGACCACGTCAACCAGCCCTTCGTCAGTCAGCCCTTCCGCGGTCTCCTCCGCTTCGTCGTCCTGCGGCTTGTCCGGTTCCTCTGTGTCCTCTGTGTCCTCTGGTTTCTCCGTGTCTTCCGGCGGCTTCCCCGGGCCGTTGCGCGGGACGGACCGGCCGCTGGCCGACCTGTTCGACGTCGCCCTGATGGATCTCGACGGTGTCGTCAACCGTGGGGCCGCCGCCGTGCCACACGCGGCCGGCACCATCGCAGCCGCGGGCCGCCGGGGGATGCGCACGGTGTACGTCACGAACAACGCACTGCGCCCGCCGGCCGAGGTCGCCGCCCGCCTGCGCGGCTTCGGCGTGCCGGCGCAAACCGAGGACGTCGTCACCTCGGCGCAGGCAGCGGCGCACGTCCTGGCCGAACGGCTGGGCACCGGATCCCGGGTGCTCATTACCGGAGGGCGGGGACTTCGACAGGCGGTGATGGAGGAGGGCCTGGTCCCGGTGGACTCGGCCGAGGACGATCCGGCGGCGGTGGTCCAGGGGTTCGACCCGGATCTCACCTATGCCCGCCTCGCCGAGGCGGCCTATGCCATCCGGGCCGGAGCACTGTGGATCGCCAGCAACGCCGATCGCACCGTGCCAACCGAGCGGGGCGTCGCGCCTGGTAACGGATCCGTCATCGCCTTCCTGCGGGCCGCTACGGACCGCGAGCCGGTGGTGACCGGCAAGCCCGAGTCGGCGATGCACCGCGAGTCGATGCGGCGCAGCGGAGCCCGGACACCCCTCATCGTCGGTGACCGGCTCGACACCGACATCGAGGCCGGTCACCGGACGTCGACGCCGACCCTGCTCGTCTTCACCGGGGTGAYGACCCCCGGAGACCTGCTCGCAGCTCCCGCTCCGCACCGTCCCGACTTCCTCGCCGCGGACCTGCGCGGGCTGCTCCGGGCGGCGCCACCGGTGGAGGCCGTCCCGGAGCTGGGGAACCACGCCTATCGTTGCGGCGCCTGGAGCAGCCGGGTCGAGGAGGGGACGCTGCACTGGTCGGGTGAAAGCTACGGGCTGGGCGATGACGCGTCGGATGGCGATCGTTCAGGCGGCGGTCATTCCGGTGGGGATGCGTCAGACCGGGATATGTCGGGTGACGACACGTGGAACGGGGACGGCACCGACGGGCTGGACGGGCTGCGGGCCGCCTGCGCCACGGTCTGGTCCGCCCTGGACAGCGGCGTCGCCGTCCACGCGATCGCGGCGCGACGCCCACCGGGTTGCGAGGACCTGATGGCTCCGGCGCCCCGGGCACCGGAGCCCGTGGCGCTCGCCTGAGTCCCGGCGCCTTGGAGCATCGTCGGTGAACAGGCGCATCGTCACAGCAGCGAGCGGACCCGCAGCAGATCCCACACGCTCGCGTCCACCTTCAGCCGCCCACTGGCCCAGGCGGTCATCGCGGGAAGCCTTCCCTCGGCGACCGCCACCAGGTCGTCGCTCTCCAGCGTCAGGGTGATCTGGGCGTCGTCGCGGCTGCCTTCGCCAATGTGCCGCAGGCAGCCGTCGCGCAGCTCCCCGGAGAAGACAGCGCCGAGATCGGGGATACGACAGACGATGACGCGATCCGGGGCGCGCGGGGGACGGCCGTCGGCGGAGAGCCCATCCAGGCGGGCGGCGAGAGCATGGAGCGCGGCCTCGCACTGCGACCTGTCGGCCATCCCGGCCGGTCCTCCTCTCGGCCTGTTCGACCTGCGCCCCTCTCGGCCCGGCGTGCCGGGACACTAGCGTGAGAGTAGGTGTTCCGGTCGGCCTGTTCGACCTGCGCCCCTCTCGGCCCGGCGTGCCGGGACACTAGCGTGAGAGTAGGTGTTCCGGGCGGGACGACCCGCGTGGTGGGCGAGTTTACACCGGTTGCGAGCCGATCTCCGGTGGTCCTGACGGACCCGGGGTGAGGTCCCGGGCCGGCCGAGGGCGGATCCGGYCGGACGAGGAGTGGACAGGACATGAGATTCGTCGCATGACGCACGTCGCCAGGGTCCGTCGCGTCAGCGGCCGTGAGTGCGGGAGGCTGACAACGTGAACACCGAGAATCTGCCTGCCGAGGTTCGCGGCGCCCTCGGCCGGCTGGACATGCTCGACGTCCTACCGACGGCCGCGCATGTCGAGGTCTTCGAGGAGATAAACCGCCGGTTGGCCGGGGCACTGGCGGACCTGGACGGGAGCGCTGACCAGGTCAAGGGTGCTGACCAGGTCAAGGGCGTCGGGGGCGCGGCCGGGCCGGGCGTGCCCGTTCCGGCGCGTTGCGGGGCGCGTCCCACGGGAGGGCCGCGGCCCGGGCCGGGCATGATCCGGCCGGCGCGGTGAGTCGCTCCGGGGTCGCGATGTCCCGCCGGACACGTCTGGACAGCGAACTTGTCCGTCGTGGTCTCGCCCGGTCCCGGGAGCAGGCCGTTGCGGCGATCACCGCGGGTCGGGTGCTGGTCGGCGGCATTCCTGCCACGAAGGCTGCCACGGTGGTCGACGGATCCACCTCCATCGCGGTGACGAAGGGGGACGATCCCGGCTACGCCTCCCGCGGCGCGCACAAACTTCTGGGTGCCTTCGAGGCCTTCGGGGTCCCCGCACCGGGGCCGGAACCGGGGCCGGGTGCCGAAATCCCGCGTTCGACCGGCCCCACGCTGGTCGTGGCCGGTCGTCGGTGCCTGGACGTCGGTGCCTCCACCGGCGGCTTCACCGACGTGCTGCTGCGGTACGGGGCGGGGACCGTCGTGGCCGTGGACGTCGGCTACGGGCAGTTGCTGTGGCGGCTGCGCTGCGACCCCCGGGTCCGCGTGCTCGACCGTACCAACGCCCGGAACCTGACGCCCGCCGAGATCGGTGACCGCGTCGACCTGGTCGTCGGGGACCTGTCGTTCATCTCGCTGGCCCTGGTGCTGCCCGCGCTGCGCGCCTGCGCGGTCCCGGATGCCGATTTCGTGCTGCTGGTGAAGCCCCAGTTCGAGGTCGGCCGGGAGCGGCTCGGGCCCGGCGGGGTGGTGCGTGACACCGCATTGCACGCCGAGGCGGTCCACGACGTGGCGGCGTCCGCGGCCATGCTGGATCTCGGCGTGCGTGGCGTCACGGCGAGTCCGCTGCCCGGCCCGGCGGGCAACGTCGAGTACCTGCTGTGGCTGGCCGCCGGGGCCCCACCGCTCGACGCGGACGTCCTGGCCGGGGCGATCGCCGCCGGCCCCGCGGGACCGGGGCGCCGGGCATGACGCGGGAGATCCTCGTCGTCACCCATCCCCGCCGCTCGGTGGTCCGGGAGAGCGCCCATCGGGTCATCGAGGGCCTGGCCGCCGCCGGGGTGTCGCCGCGGGTGCTGCGGGACGAGGCGGAGATGCTCGACCTGACCGCCGCCAACAGCGTGCCGCACGACGCCGACGCGGCCGTCGGGGTGGAACTGGTGCTGGTCCTCGGCGGCGACGGCAGCCTGCTGCGCGGCGCGGAGCTGGCCCGCACCGCTGACGCCCCGCTGCTGGGCGTGAACCTCGGGCATGTCGGGTTCCTCGCCGAGGCCGAACCCGACGCGCTGGAATCCACCATCGAGCACGTCGTCCGCAAGGACTACACGGTCGAGGAACGCATGACGGTAGACGTCACGGTCCGGCGGCGTGGCGAGGTCACCTATACCGGCTGGGCGCTCAACGAGATGTCCCTGGAGAAGGCCGAGCGCGCTCGGATGCTGGAATGCGTGTTGGAGATTGACGGGCGTCCGCTGTCCCGGTGGGGCTGCGACGGGGTGATCTGTTCGACGCCCACCGGATCCACCGCCTACGCCYTCTCGGTCGGTGGTCCGGTGATGTGGCCGGGCGTYGAGGCCCTGCTGGTCGCCCCGATCAGCGCGCACGCGCTGTTCGCCCGGCCGCTCGTGCTGGCGCCGACCTCCGCGGTCGCCGTGGAGATCCTGCCGCCGGTGCCCGCGGTCCTCTACTGTGACGGCCGGCGGTCCGTCGAGGTGCCCCCCGAGTCGCGGGTCGAGGTGGTCCGCGGCCGCCGACCGGTGCGGCTCGCCGTGGTGCACCCGCTGCCGTTCACTGATCGTCTTGTTGCCAAGTTCGGCCTTCCGGTGGAAGGTTGGCGGGGACGCAACCAGCGTGCCTCCCCCGCGTAGCGGCTTCGCCGCGACGCGGGGACCCCTGGCCCTGGGCGCCGTTCGGGGTTTCCGTCAGCTCGCCTTCGGCGAGCTTCCTGGGGTGATTGTCGGGGGGCTTCGCCGCGACGCGGGGACAGCGATGTCGGATCTTCCGCCTCTGCGATATCGGCCTCCGTCCTGGTGACGCTAGAGTTCGGGGCGTGCTCGAGGAGATTCGCATCCGCGGCCTCGGGGTCATCGACGATGCCGCCCTCGACCTCGCTCCCGGCCTCACCGTGGTGAGTGGCGAGACCGGAGCCGGCAAGACCATGATTGTCCAGGGGCTGGGACTGCTCACCGGCGGGCGGGCGGATTACGGTCTGGTCCGGCCCGGGGTCGATCGCGCCTTTGTCGAGGGTCGGCTCGTCATCGGTGCCGAGTCGGCTGTCGCGGCCCGGGTCCGCGAAGTCGGCGGCGACCTCGACGAGGATCCGGGGGGCGCCGTCCTCGTCGTCGGTCGGACCCTGACCGCGGAGGGCCGGTCCCGGGCGCAGGTCGCGGGCCGCTCGGTTCCGGCGAGTGTCCTCGCCGAGATCGCCGAGGAGCTGATCGCCGTGCACGGCCAGTCCGAGGCGCAGCGCCTGCTCAAGCCGTCCACCCAGCGTGACGCGTTGGACCGGTTCGCCGGTTCCGCCGTCGCCGGGCCGTTGGCCCGCTACGGCGGTGTGTACCGGGAGCTGACCCGGGTCAGTCGGCAGCTCGCCGAGATCACCGACCGGGTGCGTGAACGCGAGCAGGAGGCGGAGCTGCTGCGCATCGGCCTGGACGAGGTGGAACGGATCGCCCCCAGCCCCGGTGAGGACGTCACCCTCGACGCCGAGCTGACCAAGCTGGAGCACGCGGAGACCCTGGTGCGGGCGGCGCGGACCGCGCACGCCGCGCTGATGAGCGATCCGGCCACCGGGTCGGACGAGCCCGGTGCGGTCGATCTGGTGGCCGCGGCCCAGCGGGTCATCGCCGGCGAGTCCGCCCTTGACGCCGAGCTCGCTGCCCTCGGCACGCGGCTCACGGAGGTGGGGATGCTGCTCACCGACGTCGCCGCGGACCTCGCCTCCTACGCGGAGGGCATCGATGCCGACCCGGTGCGCCTCGCCGACGCCCAGGCGCGCAAGGCCGCCCTCACCAGCCTGACCCGGGCGCACGGCACCGGCATTGACGGCGTGCTGGCCTGGGCGGACCAGGCCGGGCGCCGGTTGCTGGAACTCGACGGCGCCGGGGACAGCGTCGAGGCGCTCACCGCCCGGCGGGACAGCCTGACCGCCGAGCTGGCCCGGCTCGCCGAGGAGGTCAGCGAGGCCCGGACCAAGGCGGCGGCCCGGTTCGGTGCGGCGGTCGCCGCCGAGCTCGCCGGGCTCGCGATGCCCCGGGCCCGGGTGGAGGCCGCCGTGTCGCAGCGCGACGATCCAGCCGGTCTGCCGGTCGGCCTGCGGGTCGTCGCGTTCGGACCGTTCGGCGTCGACGACGTGGAGCTGCGGCTGATACCGCATCCCGGGGCGCCGCCGCGGCCGGTCCAGAAAGGCGCGTCGGGCGGTGAGCTGTCCCGGGTCATGCTCGCGATCGAGGTCGTCCTCGCCGCCGCCGACACCGGTTCGACCATGGTCTTCGACGAAGTGGACGCCGGGGTCGGCGGCCGGGCCGCGGTGGAGATCGGCCGGCGCCTCGCCCGCCTCGCCCGCACCCATCAGGTGATCTGTATCACTCATCTGCCGCAGGTCGCCGCCTTCGCGGACCGTCATCTGGTGGTCCACAAGGCCGACGACGGATCGGTCACCCGTAGCGGGATCGTCACGCTCGACGACGCCGGCCGGGTGCGGGAGCTCTCCCGGATGCTCGCCGGCCAGGAGGAGAGCCCGCTGGCCCGTGGGCACGCCGAGGAGCTGCTCGCCGCCGCGGAGGCCGACAAGGCGCTGCCGTAGTGCCACCGCGGTCGGGAGGTCGGACATCCTGCGGTGGTCCAGGCAGTCACCGAAGGTGATAACCGAGGGCCATGACTCACCCTTATGGCAGAGTCCCCGCATTGCGCTGGAGGCGTCGCGCGGGGGAGCTGTTACCGTGAAGTCCCGTGGAGGCGCCGGGGCCGGACCGGCGGCGTAACCACGGGAGCTTCGGGTGGGTCAGGCGCATATCACCAAACACATCTTCGTCACCGGCGGGGTTGCGTCCAGTCTCGGCAAGGGACTGACCGCGTCGAGCCTTGGTCGACTACTCAAGGCTCGTGGACTTCGTGTCACGATGCAGAAGCTCGACCCCTACCTCAACGTGGACCCGGGAACGATGAACCCGTTTCAGCACGGTGAGGTGTTCGTGACCGACGACGGGGCCGAGACCGACCTCGACATCGGCCACTACGAGCGGTTCCTCGACGTCAGCCTCGACGGCAGCGCCAACRTGACGACGGGTCAGGTCTACTCGGCCGTCATCGCCAGGGAACGCCGCGGCGGCTATCTGGGCCAGACCGTCCAGGTCGTCCCGCACATCACCGACGAAATCAAGGACCGGATCCGGCGGCTGGCCGATGACTCCGTCGACGTGGTGATCACTGAGGTCGGCGGGACCGTCGGGGACATCGAATCGCTGCCCTACCTGGAGGCGATCCGTCAGGTACGCCACGAGGTCGGTCGGGACAACGCCCTGACGGTGCACGTGAGCCTGGTCCCCTACCTCGCCCCCTCCGGAGAGTTGAAGACCAAGCCGACCCAGCATTCGGTCGCGGCGTTGCGCAGCATCGGCCTGCAGCCCGACGCCGTGGTCTGCCGGTCCGACCGGCCGCTGCCCGATTCGCTCAAGAAGAAGATCGCGATGATGTGCGACGTCGATGACGAGGCCGTCGTCGGGGCGCCGGACGCGAGTTCCATCTACGACATCCCCCGGGTGCTRCACCGCGAGGGCCTCGACGCCTACGTGGTGCGTCGGCTCGGGCTGTCCTTCCGCGACGTCGACTGGACGGAGTGGGACACGTTGCTGCGGCGGGTGCACCACCCGGCCAACACGGCGACGATCGCGATCGTCGGCAAGTACGTGGATCTCCCCGACGCCTACCTCTCGGTGACCGAGGCCCTGCGCGCCGGCGCCTTCRCCACCGACACCCGGGTGGACCTGCGGTGGGTCACCTCGGACGAGTGCTCTTCCCCGGATGCGACGGCCACCCTGCTCGACGGGATCGACGGGGTCATCGTTCCCGGTGGTTTCGGGGTGCGGGGCATCGAGGGCAAGCTCACCGCGCTGCGGCACGCCCGCGAGAACGGCATTCCGACCCTCGGTATCTGCCTCGGCCTGCAGTGCATGGTCATCGAGGCGGCCCGCAGTCTCGCCGGCCTGGAGGCGGCGAACTCCACCGAGTTCGTCCCCGAGACCCCCCACCCGGTGATCTCCACGATGGCCGACCAGCACGAGGTGGTGGCCGGCACCCGGGACATGGGCGGCACGATGAGACTGGGCCTGTACTCGTGCGTGCTGGCGCCCGGCACGCTCGCCCAGCGTGAATACGGCGCCGCCGAGGTCGCCGAGCGCCACCGGCACCGGTACGAGGTGAACAACGACTATCGGCACCGGCTGGCCGCCGCCGGGCTGGTCTTCTCCGGGACGTCACCGGACGGCCGCCTGGTCGAGGTGGTCGAACTGCCCGCCGATGTGCATCCGTACTACGTCGGCACCCAGGCACATCCGGAGTTCCGGTCCCGGCCGACCCGGGCCCATCCGTTGTTCCGGGGTCTCGTCGCCGCGGCGGTCGCGCATGCGGACCGCCGCCGCGGGATGCTGCCGGTGGACCTGCCGAGCGAGGACGCCCCCACCCCGGAGAACGGCGTCCCGGAGAACGGCGCCGCGCAGACCCGCGGCGTCACGGCTGGTCGATCCGGCGGGAGTATCCGCCGGGGCGCGAGCGCGTCCCGGCCGAGCGTCAGCTCCAACGGCACCGCCGCGCTGGTGTCCCCGTGACGGCGACCCCGCACCGGTACGAGGTCACCGAGAGCACCCTGGCCTACCAGGGGAGGGTCATCTCCGTCCGCCGCGATCAGGTGCGGATGCCGGATGGCGACATCTCGCAGCGTGATGTGGTGGTGCATCCCGGCGCCGTGGGGGTGGTCGCCCTCGACGAGGCCGATCGGGTGGTGATGGTCCATCAGTACCGTCATCCCGTCGGTGGTCCGCTGTGGGAGCTGCCCGCCGGCATTCTCGACGTGCCGGGCGAGCCGGCGTCCTCGGCCGCCGCGCGGGAGCTGGCCGAGGAGGCCGGGCTGCGCGCCGACCGCTACGATCTGCTGGTTGACGTGTGGGCCTCGCCAGGGATGACCGACGAGGCCTACCGCCTCTTCCTGGCCCGCGGGCTGCACGAGATCCCGGCCGCCGAGCGGTACGTGCCGGTGCACGAGGAGGCCGAGATGGGTCTCGCCCGCATCGACTTCACCGACGCCGTCGAACGGGTCCTGCGCGGTGAGATCACCAACGCGATGGCGGTCATCGGGCTGCTGGCCACGGCCCGGGCACGCGCCGAGAACTACGCCGGTCTGCGCCCACCCGACGCACCCTGGCCCGCTCGTCCCGCCCACCGCGGCTGAGCCACCGCCGCGCCGCGGCCCCCGTTTCTCCGCCGCGCCGCGGCCCCCGTTTCTCCGCGGTGGCGTCGGTCCCGCGGTGGCGTCAGTCGTTGTGGACCAGCACGCCGGCGGCCTCGTCGACGACGAGGCCCGCCGCGGCGGCGAGGGTCACCGCGGCGATCGGGAACGCCTGCGCGACCCCGGGAACGGTGAACGTGCCATCCCAGGTCACCGCGAGGGTCACCTGGTACCGGCCCGGCCGGGCGTAGCCGTGCGCCACGTAGGCCTCGGGATGATCGCGCGGTGAGATCGCCGGGTCGTAGGGCCGGCCGGGAGCGTCCGGGCCGGTCTCGCCGTCGCCGAACTCCCAGTGATAGTGGGGAACGGCACTGATGGTCGCCACGACCGGCTGGTCGACGTTGAACGTGAACGAGTCGGGCACCGGGGTGTAGAGGATCGTGGCCAGGTTCGCGAAGCTGCGGCCGGACGGCGCAATGACGATGGACGGCTTCGGCAGGAGTCTCTCGCGCAGGTAGTTGGCGAGCGCGGCCTGCACCTGGGCGATCGGCACCGCGCCGGCGGGCAGCAGGTAGTTGAAGCAGCCCGCCACCGCCTGGTCGTACTGGGCCCGCGCCTGCGCGTCCATCGCCGGATCCGGCCCGACCGCGGTCAGCAGGTCACAGACGGCCGCCGGGTCGTCCGGACAGTCCTGGCCGCAGGCCGCGCTC
>NZ_MRUJ01000145.1:0-17530 GCF_002099325.1 Frankia sp. KB5
GGATCATCGTCCGTCGGCACCTCGGCCCGGCCCGGACGACCTGGCTGGGCCGGACGACCTGGCTGGCCCGGACGACCTGGCTGGCCCGGACGACCCGCCCCGGCCTGYGGATCATCGAGCCGGGTCCCAGCTGTCCCAGCTGCGTGGCACGCCTGCCGGCGTCATCGAGCGCTATCTCCACCATCTGGAGGGCGAACGCGGACTCGCGCGCAACTCGGTACTCGCCTACCGTCGCGACCTGCGCCGCTATTGTGATCATCTCTCCGCATGCGGTCTGCCCTCGTTGGACGCGGTCGGTGAGGCGGAGGTTGCCGGATTCGCCGCCGTGCTGCGCACCGGTGACGACACGCACCCGCCGCTTGCCGCGGCGTCGGTCGCGAGGATGCTGGTCGCCGTCCGGTCGCTGCACCGCTTCGCGGCCGACGAGGGTGACGTCCCCGAGGACGTGTCCCGGCCGGTTCGACCGCCGACGCCTCCCCGGCGGCTACCGAAGGCCCTGAGCATCGACCAGGTGGTGGCCGTCCTCGCCGCGGCCGCGGGTGCGCCCCCGCCGGGATCCCCGCCGCCGTCCGGGAGACCGCAGCCGGTGGAACCGGCCGAGGCCGTCCGTCGTCTGCGAGCGACCGCGTTGCTGGAGCTTCTCTACGGCACCGGGGCCCGGATCTCGGAGGCCGTCGGTCTCGACGTCGACGATCTCGATCTGGAGGCCGCCTCCGTGCGCCTGCATGGCAAGGGCGGACGTGACCGGATCGTCCCGCTCGGTCGGTACGCCATCGCCGCGGTGGCCGACTACCTGCGGGTGGGGCGGCCGACGCTGGTCGCCCCCCGCTCGGGGCCCGCGGTCTTCCTGTCCCGCCGCGGTAATCGCCTGTCCCGGCAGAGCGCGTGGTCGGTGCTGCGTACGGCGGCGCTCGCGGCCGGTGTGGAGGGGGTCTCACCCCATGTGCTGCGCCATTCCTTCGCCACCCACCTGCTCGACGGCGGCGCCGACGTCCGGGTGGTGCAGGAGCTGCTGGGACACGCCTCGGTCAGTACCACCCAGATCTACACCCTGGTGACGGTGGACCGGCTTCGCGAGGTGTACGCGGCCTCGCATCCACGCGCCTTGGGCGCGGCCCTGGGCTCGATCGGTCACCACTCCCGGACCTGGGGCCCGCGGACGGACCGGTGCGTGACGGGCCCGTGCATGACGGACCCGTGAGTTTCGCCGGGGCACCGCCCCGGTTCTGAGCGATGGTCGGTGTCCCGGGCGGATGTCCACCCGGGACTGTCCCCGTGAGAACGCGCCAAGTGGCGCGATGCCGTCGCGTGGGGACAGGTGGACCGGCGCGGCACGTGGATGCTCAGGATGGGGTGTACGGCCCCAGGCTGGGCATCCCGTTGGAAGGGGCCGAGGCGGGAACACCGCCGACACCGCCGACCGTCTGCGTGCTGCGCTCGGCCAGGGTTTCGCCCACCTTGCGGGCGATCRCTTCCATCAGGCGCAGTGCCTGCGGCAGCGACAGGTTCAGCACCACTTCGCTGTCGTTTGTCATCGCGAAGCGAACCGACACGTCCGCCATTGCTCGACCTCTCTCGCCTGACTCCGAAGATCTGCTCGATGTGTGTGAAACGGAACGGTACGGCCCATCTGAGACCAATGCGCGCGCGGGGTTCCTGGAAGTACCGGCGGTTTCGCTTTTCGTGTCTACTCGCTCACCAAGTGTCGCGGTCCAAGAGCTGTAGCTGTCAGTCACGTGGGCTGCTCCTCTGCCGGTGGCGACGTGTATGGACCCGGTCGATCCGGATCTCCCCGCGGGGGGCGAGCTCGGAAAAATCGGGCACGTAGCTGTCCCGTTGTCTCTGCATAGTCCCTCATTGCAAGGAGCTGTCCGCAAGGGGGTGTACTTGTCATGCATCGTCATGTCGGAGGGTGAACGGGTTGGTTCCCACCGTTCTGGGAACGCTTTCACGGGTGTCACGCAGCCGGGCGGCCAAAGCCCGGATCGGGCAGGATGGCAGGGTGGCTTCGACTGACCGCGTCCGGCCGGACGTCCCCGCGCTGACCATCGGTATCCTCGGCGGCTCGGGTCCGCAGGGCGGGGGCCTCGGCCTGCGGTTCGCCGCCGCCGGCCATCTCGTACTGATCGGGTCCCGCTCGACCGAACGCGGCCAGCAGGCCGCGGCCGCGCTCGCGCGCCCCGGCCTGCGCATCGAGGGCGCGGGCAACGCCACGGTCGCCGAGCGCGCCGATGTCGTCATCATCGCGGTTCCCTGGGAGGGCCATCGCCAGACCCTGGCCGCCCTGCGGGAGCCATTGGCCGG
Organism: Frankia sp. KB5; assembly: GCF_002099325.1. Lineage (NCBI taxonomy): Bacteria > Bacillati > Actinomycetota > Actinomycetes > Frankiales > Frankiaceae > Frankia > Frankia sp. KB5. The sequence continues at coordinate 2,305 of NZ_MRUJ01000145.1, forward strand.
GAAGATCGTGATCGACTGCGTCAACCCCCTCGGCTTCGACAAGGGGGGTGCCTTCGCGCTCGCGGTGCCCGAGGGCAGCGCCGCGCAGCAGGCGGCCGCCGTCCTGCCGGACAGCACCATCGTGGCGGCCTTCCACCACGTCTCCGCGGTGCTGCTGGCCGATGACGCGGTCACGAAGATCGACACGGACGTCCTGGTCCTCGGCGACGATCGGGCCGCCACCGATCTGGTGGCCGCGCTCGCCGAGCGCATTCCCGGCATGCGGGGCATCTACGCCGGCGCGTTGCGCAACGCCGGTCAGGTCGAGGCGTTGACCGCGAACCTGATCTCGGTCAATCGCCGGTACAAGTCACACGCCGGCCTGCGGGTCACCGATGTCTGAGCGGCGTCCGGACGGGCTACGTCCGGACGTGGCCCGTTTGGATGTGGCCCGTTTGGATGTGGCCGCGGTGGCGAATGGGCGGGAAGGAGAGGCGGGGACGGCCCCCCGGGACGACCTGGGCCACCCGGTGGCGGTTCCGGCGCGGGTGGAACGGATCGTCTCGCTCGTTCCCAGCCTCACCGAGTCGATCGCCGTCACCGCGCCCGGTCTGCTGGTGGGTGCCACCGACTGGTGCAGCCATCCCGCGGGGCTGGCCGTCGCTCGGGTCCGGGGGACGAAGAACCCCGACCTCGACACCATCGTCTCCCTGGCCCCGGACCTGGTCTGCGCGAACGCCGAGGAGAACAGGGAACCCGACCTCGCCGCGCTGCGCCRGGCCGGGTTCGCCGTGTGGGTCACCGCCCCCACCACGGTCGATCAGGCTCTGGTGAGCCTGGACCGGATGCTGCGCCTGGCCTGCGGGTTGGCTCGTCCCGGCTGGCTCGACGTCGCCCGGCAGGCCTGGGCCGTGCCGGCCGCCGGACCGCGACGGCGGGCGTTGGTGCCGATCTGGCGCCGGCCGTGGATGGCGGTCGGCCGGGACACCTTCACCGGCGACGTGCTGCGCCGACTGGGGGTCGACAACGTGCTGGCGGACTCGCCGGACCGCTACCCTCGGATCGATCCCGCGGCCGTCCCGCCCCATGACCTGGTGGTCCTGCCCGACGAGCCGTACCCCTTCAGCCCGTCGGACGGGCCCGAGACCTTCAGCGCGCCCGCGGTCTGCGTGTCCGGCCGCCTGCTGACCTGGTACGGCCCGTCCCTGGTCGATGCGTGGTCCGTGCTCGCGGCGGCGCTGGCCCGGACCGGCGATGGACCGGGGTGACAGCGCCGCCGGCACCGCCGGCCGGGTGACTGATCAGTAGCTGTGCTCGATCGTCGGGTACCTGCCGTCCCGGACGTCCGCGCGGTAGGCTCGGGCGGCGTCCGCGAGAATCGTGCGCAGATCCGCGTACCGCTTGACGAACCGTGGCGTGCGGCCGCCGCTCAGCCCGGCCATGTCCTGCCAGACCAGCACCTGGGCATCGCATCCCGAGCCGGCTCCGATACCCACGGTGGCGATGCGCAACTCCTTCGTCACCCGGGTGGCCAGATCGGCGGGAACCACCTCGAGCACGACCGCGAACGCGCCGGCCGCCTCGAGCGCCAGCGCGTCGGCCAGCAGGATCTCGCCGGCCTCGTCGCGGCCCTGGACCCGGTAGCCCCCGATGGTGTGGATGCTCTGCGGGGTCAGCCCCAGATGCCCGATAACGGGGATGCCGGCGCCGACCAGGGCGTCCACCGCCCGGACCACCCGGGAACCGCCCTCGAGTTTCACCGCGTGCGCCCCGCCCTCCTTGAGGAAGCGGGTAGCGCTCGCCAGTGCCTCGGCAGGCCCCCCCTGGTACGACCCGAAGGGCAGATCGGCGACGACCATCGCGTGCGGTGCTCCGCGGACCACCGCCCGGACCAGCGGCAGCAGCTCATCGACGGTGATCGGCACGGTCGTGTCGTAGCCGTAGACGACGTTGGCGGCCGAGTCCCCGACCAGCAGGACGGGGATCTCCGCCTCGTCGAAGACGGCGGCGGTGGTGGCGTCGTACGCGGTCAGCATCGACCACTTCTCGCCCCGGTTCTTCGCCGCGGCGACGTCGCGCACTGTGAAACGGGACCGGAGTGGCCGCGGCGGCGTGGTCGGCGCGCCGTAGGGCGTCGCCGCCGGGTCCGCCGGGTGGGGCGCCGGGTGGGTGGGTGTGTCTGAAGCATCCATGAGCGCTCCTGTACGTCCGTCCGGGCGCTGGGCGTCCCGGCGTCCCCCTCATGCTGCCACCAACGGCCGCCACGCGGAGAGCCCGTGGTGGAGCAGATCCACCCAGCCCCGAGGTGGCTGTTCGGGCTGGGGCGTTCGGGCGGTGGTTTCGTGGTGGACCGTGGCCCGATCGGGGTGGAACGCGACGCACGCCACGCCGCTGCCATGGCAAACGGATGCGTCTTGACCGGCTGGGACGTATGCTGATCTTGAAGTGCGGCGAGAACGTGCGGCGCGATCAAGGTGGCGGGTGGCCTTTCCATGCGGATGCATCGGCACGGCGGCGACGGAGCGGGCGGGGGATCAGGCCGGTGTCCCGCCTGATGGCCACCCGGGACGTGCGCGCTGCGCATCCTCGGCGACCGTCCGACCGGGTGCCCTCCGGGGTCCGCGTCTCCCGYGCTCCCGGTCGTCCGAGGGACACCCGCTGCGATGAGGCGATCATCGATGCCGCGCTGCACGAGCTCGCGACGGTCGGCTTCGCGAGCCTGTCGATGGAGGCGGTGGCGACCAGCGCCGGGGTCGGCAAGRCGACGGTCTATCGCCGGTGGCCAACGAAGGACGCCCTGATCGGGGACGCGTTGGACACCCTGGCCGACAGCCTCGACGCGGTCGAGACCGGCTCCCTGCGCGACGACCTGGTGGCCTGGCTGAACGCGCTGCGCCGGCACAACCTCCAGTCGTTGTCCGGGCGGATCATGCCGAAGCTCGTCGCCGAGCGGAGCACGCACCCGGAGTTGTTCGCCACCTACTCGCAGAAGGTGATCGAGCCGTCGCGGGAGAAAGCGGCCGCCATGCTCCGGCGCGGCATCGAATCGGGGGAACTCGCCGCGGACGTCGACGTCGACCTCGTCGTCGACATGCTGGTCGGGCCGGTCGCCTATCGGCAGTACATGAGTGGTGACTGCGAGGTGAGCGGAACGCGGATCGCGAAGATCGTCGACACCATCCTCGGTGGCATCCGCTGCCGGCAGGGTGCGCGGCCGACGGCGGAGGCGCCCGCGTGACGCTGAGCCACGCTCGTCACGCTGAGCCGCACCCGTCACGCTGAGCATCCCGCTCGCCGGGGGCACCATGCGTCCGCGAGTAGCATCGCGAACGGGCCAGGAAGGCCCGCCGCGGGGCCGCCTGCCGGCCGGCGACGCACCGGCGACGCGATCCCCGCATYCGTGTTCCCAGCGCAACAGGAGAGATTCGGTGTCCGACGTCCGCGTTACCGTTCAGCACGCCCAGCGCAGCGATCCGCGGGTGGTGCCGACCGGGACGACGGCCGCCGAGCTGTTCGCCGACGACCGGAACGTGATCGCGGCTCTGGTTGACGGTCAGCAGCGTGATCTCGCTCATGTTCTCGCCGACGGGGTCGTCGTCGAGCCGATCATGATCGACTCGCCGGCCGGGCGGGCGATCGTCCGGCACTCCACCGCGCACGTCGTCGCCCAGGCGGTCCAGGAGCTCTTCCCGAAGGCACGCCTGGGCATCGGGCCGCCCATCGACGACGGTTTCTACTACGACTTCGACGTCGAGTCCCCGTTCACCCCGGACGACCTCAGGGCCATCGAGAAGAGGGCGCAGGCGATCATCAGGGCCGGCCAGCGCTTCTCCCGGCGGGTCGTCACCGAGCCCGAGGCCCGCGCGGAGCTCGCTGACGAACCGTACAAGATCGAGTTGATCGGGCTGAAGTCGAGTGACACGGCGGCCGACGACGCCGAGGCGAGTGTCGAGGTCGGGGCGGGCGAGCTGACCATCTACGACAACCTCGACGCGAAGACCGGCGAGCTGTGCTGGAAGGACCTCTGCCGCGGGCCGCACGTGCCCACCACCCGGGCCATCCCGGCCTTCGCGATCCTGCGTTCCGCCGCGGCCTACTGGCGGGGGAGCGAGAAGAACCCGCAGCTGCAGCGCATCTACGGCACCGCGTGGGAGTCGCGCGACGCGCTCAAGGCCTACCAGACCAGGCTGGCCGAGGCCGAGAAGCGCGATCACCGCAAGCTCGGCGCGGAGCTTGACCTGTTCTCGTTCCCGACCGAGATCGGCCCGGGGCTGGCGGTCTTCCACCCCAGGGGCGGCGCGATCCGCACCGCGATGGAGGACTACTCGCGGCGCCGGCACATCGAGGCCGGGTACTCGTTCGTCAACACCCCGCACATCACCAAGTCGGAGCTCTACCAGATCTCCGGGCACCTGGACTGGTTCGCCGAGGGCATGTACCCGCCCATGCAGCTCGACGGCGGCACCGACTACTACCTCAAGCCGATGAACTGCCCGATGCATATCCTGATCTTCCGGTCGCGGGGCCGGTCGTACCGGGAGCTGCCGCTGCGGCTGTTCGAGTTCGGCACGGTCTACCGCTACGAGAAGTCCGGCGTGGTCCATGGCCTGACCCGGGTGCGCGGGCTCACCCAGGACGACGCGCACCTGTTCTGCGCCCGTGAGCAGCTACCCGCCGAGCTCGACAGCGTGCTGACGTTCGTGCTCGGGCTGCTGCGCGACTTCGGGCTGACCGACTTCTACCTGGAGCTGTCGACCCGGCCGGCGGGCAAGGCCGTCGGCACCGACGAGGAGTGGGCGCAGGCCACCGAACTGCTGCGGGAGGCCGCGCAGAAGCAGGACCTGGAACTGGTGATGGACCCGGGCGGCGGTGCCTTCTACGGGCCGAAGATCTCCGTGCAGGCCCGTGACGCCATCGGCCGGACCTGGCAGCTGTCCACCATCCAGGTGGACTTCCAGCTGCCGCGGCGCTTCGGCCTGGAGTACCAGGCCGCGGACGGGACCCGGCAGCGGCCGTTCATGATCCATCGGGCGTTGTTCGGCACCATCGAGCGGTTCTTCGCCATCCTGCTGGAGCACTATGCCGGGGCACTGCCGCCGTGRCTCGCGCCGGTGCAGGTGGTCGGCATCCCGATCACCGACGAGCACGTGCCGTACCTGGACGAGGTCGCCCGGCGGCTCGCCGCACACGGCCTTCGGGTGGAGGTCGACTCCTCCGACGACCGGATGCAGAAGAAGATCCGTACGGCGCAGAAGCAGAAGGTGCCGTTCATGCTGCTGGCCGGAGATTCCGATGTCGCCCAGGGTGCGGTGTCGTTCCGTTTTCGAGACGGGACGCAGCGTAATGGCGTGCCGGTGGACGAGGCCGTCGCGGAGATCCTCGACGCGGTGGAGCGCCGCCGCCAGGTCTGAGCCGCGCGGCTGGCCCCGGCCCGCGCGGCTGGTCAGGCCGGCGGGTTCTCGCGCCAGCGGGAGGTGATCGGCAGTCGGCGGTCGCGGCCGAACGCCTTGGAGGTCACCTTCGGCCCGGGCGGGTTCTGGCGGCGCTTGTACTCGGCGAGGTCGACGAGCCGGATCACCTTGTCCACCACGGCCGGATCGTGCCCGGCCGCGATCAGCTCGGCCCGGCCCCGGTCGTGGCTGACGTAGTCGTCCAGGACGGGATCGAGGATGCCGTAGTCGGGCAGCCGGTCGGAGTCGAGCTGACCCGGGGCGAGCTCGGCGGACGGCGCCTTGACGATGATCTCCTCGGGAATGGGTGGCACCTCGCCACGCTTCTCCGCGGCGGCGTTGCGCCAGCGCGCCAGCCCCCAGACGCGGGTCTTCGAGACGTCCTTGATGGGGGCGTAGCCGCCGGCGCTGTCTCCGTAGAGGGTGGAGAACCCCGTTGCCAGCTCGCTTTTGTTGCCGGTGGTGAGGATCAGGTGCCCATGCTGGTTCGACAACGCCATGAGCAGCGTTCCGCGTACCCGGGCCTGCAGGTTCTCGTCCGCGAGGCCGTGCAACCCGCCGAGGGCGGCGGCGGCGGCGCGGAACGCGGCGGCGATCGGCTCGATGGGCACCACGGCGTGCCGCGTGCCCTGGCGGCGGGCGAGTTCGGCGGCGTCGGTCACCGAATGCCCCGACGAGTAGCCCGAGGGCAGGGCGACAGTGTGGACGGCGTCGGCGCCGATCGCGTCGACCGCGATGGTCGCGACGAGCGCGGAGTCGATACCGCCGGACAGCCCGAGCGCCACCGAGGAGAAGCCGTTCTTACGGATGTAGTCGCGGGTGGCGGTGACCAGCGCGGTGTACAGCTCCCCGGCGGGCTCGGGGCGGTCGGCGACGACCGGCGGCAGGGGGGCGAACGGTGCCAGCGGCTCGGCGGCCAGTACCGTGCGCGTCACCGTCATCGTCGTGCCGTCCTCGGCGTCAACGGCCCCGGCGTCAACGGCCCCGGCGTCAACGGCCCCGGCGTCAACGGCCCCGGACACCGCCCGCGCCGGGCCGGAACCGGCCGCGGGCAGGTCCAGGTCGGTGATCAGCAGCGCCTCGCTGAAGACCGGCGCCCGCGCGACGAGTTCCCCCGCGGCGTCGACGACGAGGGAGTCCCCGTCGAAGACCAGCTCGTCCTGCCCGCCGACAAGGTTGACGTAGGCCAGGGCGGCCGCGGCCTCCCGGGCGCGCTCGGCACACAGGGCGTCGCGCTGGAAGGACTTCCCCTGCTCGTAAGGGGAGCCGTTGATGCACAGGACGAGGCCGACCCCGGACCGGCGGGCCACGGTGATCGGCCCGCCCTGCTGCCACAGGTCCTCGCAGATCGTCAGGCCCACGTCGATCCCGTGCAGCCGCAGCACCGGAAAGGCCATGCCGGGCACGAAGTAGCGGAACTCGTCGAAGACGCCGTAGTTCGGCAGGTGATGCTTGGCGTAACGTGCGACGACCTCGCCGCCCCAGAGCACCGCGGCGGCGTTCTGCGGTTCACCGGCCGGGCGTCCCACATTCGGCGCGGGTTGCGCGGATGCGTCGAGGTAGCCGACGACGACGGCGATCTCGCCACACCCCTCCTCGGCCAGCCGGCGGGCCAGAGCTACCAGCGCCCGCTGGCTCGCGGCGACGAAGGAGCGGCGCAGGACGAGGTCCTCCGGCGGATAGCCGGTCAACGTGAGTTCACCGAAGGCGATCAGATGAGCGCCGTCGGCGACGGCCCGTTTCGTCCAGGTGCTGACCAGGTCGGCGTTACCGGCGAGGTCCCCGACGGTCGTGTCCACCTGGGCGAGGGCGATCCGCAGCTGGGCCATGGTTGCAGCGTAGGTGGTCGCGGCGTGGGCCGTTAGGTCCCGTGTCGGGAGGGTAGGTAACACGCCGTTGGCGGACGGGTTGCTACCAGGCAACATCACGGCGATGAACGGATGTAGTCGCTAGGGTCGGGATAAGCACATCGGGTGGCCCGTATCGTCGAGTCCACATCCTCAGCGCGGAGGCACTATGGACAAACAGCAGGAGTTCGTTCTCCGGACTCTGGAGGAGCGGGACATCCGCTTCGTTCGGCTCTGGTTCACCGACGTACTCGGGTACCTGAAGTCGGTGGAGATCGCCCCCGCGGAGCTGGAGGGGGCGCTGGCGGAGGGTATCGGTTTCGACGGATCCGCCATTGAGGGCTTTGCGCGGGTACACGAGGCCGACATGCTGGCCCGGCCCGACCCCTCCACCTTCCAGGTGCTTCCCTGGCGCGGTGAACATCCGCTTACGGCCCGGATGTTCTGCGACCTCGTGATGCCGGACGGCACGCCCGCCGCCGCCGACTCGCGCTGGGTGCTGCGGAGCGCGCTGGCCAGGGCGGCCGACGCGGGGTTCACGTTCTACACCCATCCGGAGATCGAGTTCTTCCTGCTCAGGGAGCCGCCGAAGCGGGGTGGCCCGGTGCCCCCGCCGGTGGACGAATCAGGCTACTTCGACCTGACCCCCAATGACATCAGCCATGATTTCCGGCAACAGGCCATCAGCATGCTCGAACGGCTGGGCATCTCGGTGGAGTTCAGCCACCACGAGGTGGCCCCCGGCCAGCAGGAGATCGATCTTCGCTACGCCGACGCCCTCACCATCGCCGACAACATCATGACCTTCCGCCAGGTGGTCAGGGAGGTGGCGTTGCGGCAGGGTATTTACGCCACCTTCATGCCCAAGCCGTTCGGTAACCAGGCCGGGTCGGGGATGCACACCCATCTGAGCCTTTTCGAGGGCGACCGTAACGCCTTTCACGACCCGACCGACGACTATCAGCTGTCCAAGGTGGCGAAGGCCTTCATCGCCGGGCTCCTCGCGCACGCCGCCGAAATCACCGCGGTGACCAACCAGTGGGTGAACTCCTACAAGCGGCTCATCGGCGACCAGCGGGTCGGCGAGGTGCTGGAGGCGCCGGCCTATGTGTGCTGGGGCCACAACAACCGTTCGGCGCTCGTGCGGGTTCCGCTCTACAAGCTCCACAAATCCAACGCCACCCGGGTGGAGTTCCGGCTGCCGGACAGCGCGTGCAACCCGTATCTCACCTTCGCCCTGGTGCTGGCAGCCGGCCTGCGGGGTGTCCAGGGCGGTTATGAGCTGCCACCGGCTTCGGCGGACGATGTCTGGACGCTCACCGACACGCAGCGCCGTGAGCGCGGGATCACCGCCCTGCCCGGCTCGCTCGCCGAGGCGGTCAAGGTGATGGAGCATTCCGCGCTTGTGCGGGAGACCCTCGGCGACGAGTTGTTCGACTTCTTCCTGCGGAACAAGCGGGCCGAGTGGCTGGAATACCGTCGGCAGGTGACCCCGTTCGAGATCGACCGGTACCTGCCGGTGCTATGACCGGGCGGACCGGCACCCGGCCCCCCACGGTCGGGCCGGGACCAGTCGGGGCGGGATCGGTCCCGGCCCATCCGCGGGGGAGTTCGGTCGCCGCGCAGCTCGCGCGGCTCGGCTTCACCGACGTCGACCGGGTCGAGACGACGATGCGCCGCCTCGGCCTGCTCACTCCGGCCGTCCAGCCGCCCACCGCCGGCAGGGATGTCCTGCCCGGTCCCGCCACCGTGGGAATCGTGCGCGAGGAACGGCTCGAGGCCAATGTCGTGGCCGGCTCGCTGGCGGCCGCGGCCGATCCGGACCGGGCTCTCGCCGCGCTGGACCGGCTCGTGGACGCCCTCGGCCCGGCCGGGGGCGCGGCCCTCGTCGGCGCGCTGGCCCGCCACGAGGGGCTGCGGGACCGGCTCGCCGCCGTGCTCGGCGCGAGCATCGCGCTTGGCGATCATCTTGCCCGCCATCCGGCGGACTGGCGCATCCTGGAAGCCGACGAGGTGGTCACCACCCCGCCGGATGCGGCGAGCGTGCGGGCGGGTCTGCTGCGCGCGGTCGGCGCGGATCAGGACGATCCGGCGCCCCGGGCGGCGGGCGACGGTCCCCAGATCCTCGACGCCCTGCGGATCGCGTACCGCAGGGCGCTGCTGGTCCTCGCGGCGCGGGACCTGACCGGCGCGGTGCCACTCGACGAGGCCACGGCCGAACTCGCCGATCTGGCAGGATTCGCGCTGGACGCGGCGCTGGCGGTCGCCCGTGCCGGGCTCGACCCGCGGCTGCCCCCGGTCCGGCTCGCCGTGATCGGCATGGGCAAGTGCGGCGGACGGGAACTGAACTACGTCAGCGACGTCGATGTTGTGTTCGTCGCCGAGCCGACGGCACCGCGCGATGCGGCGAACGGTACGGCGAACGGGGGGAAGAGCGGGGCGGAACCGGCCGGGCCGGCGGTACTGACGGCGGCGACGCGGCTGGCGGAGGGGCTGGTCCGGGCCGCCGGCACCGTCACCGCTGCCGGTGCGCTGTTCCAGGTCGATGTGGGGCTTCGCCCGGAGGGCCGGGACGGTGCCCTGGTCCGCACGCTCGCCAGCCACCACGCCTACTACCGTCGCTGGGCCCGGACCTGGGAGTTCCAGGCGTTACTCAAGGCCCGCCCGATCGCGGGAGACCTGGCGTTGGGCGCCGAGTTCTGCGCGATGGTCGCGCCCATGGTGTGGACGGCGGCCTCCCGTCCCGGCTTCGTGGCCGACGTGCGGGCGATGCGGCGCAGGGTGGAGTCGACACTGTCCCGCGCGGAGGCGGAGCGCAATCTCAAGCTGGGCCCGGGCGGCCTGCGCGACGTCGAGTTCGCCGTCCAGCTGCTGCAACTCGTCCACGGCCGGGTGGATGCCAAGCTGCGGGTCGCCTCCACCCTGGGCGCCATCGACGGTCTGGCCCGCGGCGGCTACGTCGGTCGGCGCGACGCGGCCGGGCTCGCCGACGCCTACCGTTTTCTCCGTAACGCCGAGCACCGCCTTCAGCTGCAACGGCTGCGCCGGGTGCACACGCTGCCCCGGGATTCCACCGAGCTGCGCTGGCTGGCCCGGTCGATGGGGTTGCGCACGGCGGAGGCGTTCGAGGAGGCCCACGCTCGGGTGGTCCGATCCGTCCGATCGCTGCACGAGAAGCTCTTCTACCAGCCGTTGCTGGAGGCGGTCGCCCGCCTGTCGACGGAGGAGATCCGCCTCACCCCCCAGGAGGCGGCCGACCGGCTGGCCGCGCTCGGCTTCGCCGCGCCGGACCGGTCGTTGCGCCATATCGAGGCGCTGACCAGCGGGGTGAGCCGGACGGCCGCGATCCAACGCCACCTGTTGCCGACGATGCTGCCCACCTTCGCCGACGCCCCCGATCCCGACGCCGGGCTGCTGGCCTATCGGCGGGTCAGCGAGGCACTCGGGCGTACCCCGTGGTATATGCGGCTGCTGCGGGACTCTGCCGGCGCCGCGTACCGGCTCGCCCGGGTGCTCGCGACCAGCCGGTACGTGGCGGACCTGATGGCCCGTGCGCCGGAGTCGGTGCGGCTGCTGCGCACCGAGGACGATCTCGTCCCGGTGCCGCGGGAGGCACTGGTCCGGACCATGGTGGCGATCGCCCACCGCAACCCCGACTGGGAGGAGGCCGTCGGGCGGGCCCGGGCGGTGCGCCGCGTCGAACTGGTCCGGGTCGCCTGCGCGGACCTGCTCGGCCTGCAGGACGTCGCAGCCGTGGGCCGGGCGCTGGCGGACGCCGCGGCCGCCACCATTGCCGCGTCCCTGCTCGTCGCCGAGCGCAGGGTCGCCGGAGGTGACCCGGAGTCGTTGCCGGCGCGGATCTCGATGATCGCGATGGGCCGGCTCGGCGGCGCGGAGATGTCCTACGGCAGCGACGCCGACGTGCTGTTCGTGCACGAGGCCAGGCCAGGAGCGTCGGCGGACCGGGCGAGCAGGGCCGTCGCCGAGGTGGTCGGTGAGCTGCACCGGCTGCTGGCCGTTCCCGGACCCGATCCGGCGCTGCGCCTGGACACGGCGCTGCGTCCGGAGGGGCGCAGCGGCCYGGCCTCGCGCACGCTGGAGGCGTACGCGGCCTACTACCAACGGTGGTCGCAGGAGTGGGAGTCGCAGGCGCTGCTGCGGGCGGAGCCCCTGGCCGGTGATCCCGGGCTCGCCTACCGGTTCTGCCGGCTGGCGGACATGGTGCGTTACCCGACCACGCTTCCCGCGGGCGCCCTGGACGAGATCATCCGCCTGCGCGGGCGGATGGAGCGGGAACGGATCCCACGGGGAGTCGATCGTACGCTGCACCTGAAGTTCGGCCCCGGGGGGCTGACCGACGTGGAATGGGCGGTGCAGATCCTCCAGTTGCGCCACGGCCGGCAGATTCCCACGCTGCGCACGACGTCGACGCTCGAAGGCCTGGGGGCCGCGGTCGTCGCCGGTCTGCTCGACGCGAGCGAGGCGGAGATCCTGCGCGCGGCCTGGATGTCCGCCTCCCRCATCCGCAACGCGAGCACGCTGGCCGGCTGGCCGCGTCCGGACGTCGTCCCCGACCGCCCGCCCGGTCTGGAGGCGATGGCGAGCGCGGCGGGATACCCCTCCGACCGGGCCGGCGAGCTCGTCGCCGAGCACCGCCGGTCGGCGGCGCTGGCCCGCGCCGTCGTCGAGGAGGTGTTCGCGCGCGAGCGGACCGCGGATTTCGGCTAGTACGTCCGGTGGTGCCGGAACCGCGCCACCGTAAGACCGGGCGGCAGGCGGTCGTGTCGTCGGGAGCACCGCCACGGCCGCCTGTACTCCGGGATGGTGACCGTTCGTCAGACGGTCGCCTCGGCCGGGGTCGGGGTGGTCTGGGACGGCACGAACAGCGTCGGCTTGTCGCCGGCCAAGGCGCTGCAGCAGGTGTCGATCATGAGCGCGGAGACCAGGTACGGGTCCATGTTCGCGTTCGGGCGGCGGTCTTCCAGCCAGCCCTTCTTGGCCTTCTCGACAGCCCACGGAATGCGGATCGACGCGCCGCGGTCGGAGGCGCCCCAGGAGAACTTGTTCCACGGAGCTGTCTCGTGCTTACCGGTCAGCCGGTCCTGGATGCCGTGACCGTAGTGGGTCACGTGCTCCAGCACCCGGGTGCCGAGCGCCTCGCAGCAGGCGACGATGGCGTCCCAGCCCTCCATCGTCTGCCTGGTGGAGAAGTTGGTGTGCGCGCCGGCGCCGTTCCAGTCGCCCGGGATCGGCTTGGCGGCGAACGACACCTCGACGCCGTAGTCCTCGGCGATCCGGTGGAGCAGCCAGCGGCCCAACCAGATCTGGTCGCCGATCGCCGGGGCGGGGAGCACGCCGATCTGGAACTCCCACTGGCCCATCATGACCTCGGCGTTGGTGCCCTCGATGGCGAGACCGGCGTCGAGGCAGGCCTGCGCGTGCCTCTCGACGATCTGGCGGCCGGGCATCTTCGAGCCGCCGACGCCACAGTAGTACGGTCCCTGCGGCGCGGGGTAGCCGACCTCCGGCCAGCCGTAGGGACGGCCGTCCTTGAAGAAGGTGTACTCCTGCTCGATGCCGAACATCGGCGTCATGTCGGCGTACTTCTCGGCGACGGTCCGGGCGGCGGCCCGGGTGTTCGTCGGGTGCGGCGTGAAGTCGGTCAGCTCGACCTCGCAGAGCACCAGGAGGTTGTCGCCACCCCGCAGCGGGTCGGGCGTGACGAAGACGGGCCGCAGCACGCAGTCCGAGTTCGATCCGGGCGCCTGGTTGKTGCTCGAGCCGTCGAAGCCCCAGATCTCCGGTTCCTTACCGTCCCTGATGATGCGGGTCTTGCTGCGCATCAGCGGCTCGGGCTCGGTGCCGTCGATCCAGATGTACTCGGCCTGATAACTCACTCATACTCCCCGTGGTTGATCCTGCACGTTACGGAGCGACTTCGTGATCGGCCKGGCCAGCCGACCCAGGCCGCGAATGACGGGAGGGTTCGACCGGAGCCTTGTCGTGCCCAGTTACCTTCCTGTTCCGCGATTGTTAATTTTTGGTCTCTGCTATGTCACGAAAGGCTGKCTCTGGGCGATCGGGRCCGGYTGCCGTCCGGGATTTTCGGGGTCCCCGACTCCGCTTTTGTGTCGTGGTGTCCCGGCGGGCGGCGGAGGGAGATGRCCGGTATTCTGGACCGCGCCGTTCCGCATATACGTGAGGCCCGCCTCCGACGTCGTCGAAGTAGGGCCTCGGGGAATTGGTATACTAATTTTCAATGTGGGTTCGGGGTTTCGCCTGGTATCCCGGGAAAGGGTCCGGGCATCTCCTGTTCGCGATCTTTCCGGCGCTCGCCGGCGCTTGGTGGACAGCGGCGGACCTTCGGCCGGTCTCCGCCCGGAGGTGGCGGCGGGACCTGGTTTCCGCACGCGTCCCCGGCTCGAAGAGGCCTTCTGGCGCCGCGGCGAAGGCCCAGACGAACCGCAGGGGTCAATCAGGGCTCCCCGCCTCAAGAGCGTGACCGACCCCCGCGGTTCACCGGTGCCGCACCTGTCCGGGACCCGGTCGCGGTCACCGCCTCGGTGCCCGCCGGATCGCCCGAGGCCCGGCGATGGGTCAATGGCCGGAACCTTACGGCTGGGCGTCAGATGTCGTAGTAGAGGGTGAACTCGTATGGATGCGGCCGCAGGCGGATGGCGTCGACCTCGTTGACCCGCTTGTAGTCCAGCCAGGTCTCGATCAGATCCGCGGTGAAGACGTCGCCCTCCCGCAGGAACTCGTTGTCCGCCTCCAGCGCATCGAGCACCTTCTCCAGCGAACCCGGGACCTGGGGAACCGCGGCCAACTCGTCCGGCGGGAGGTCGTAGAGATCCTTGTCGATCGGGTCCGGCGGATCAATCTTGTTCCGCACGCCGTCGAGTCCCGCCATCAGAATCGCGGCGAAGGCGAGATACGGGTTGCAGCTCGGATCCGGCACGCGGAACTCGACCCGCTTGGYCTTCGGCGAGTCACCGCTGAGCGGGATGCGGCAGCACGCTGACCGGTTGCGGGCCGAGTAGACCAGGTTGACGGGTGCCTCGTAGCCGGGCACGAGCCGACGGTAGGAGTTCGTGGTGGGGTTGGTGAAGGCCAGCAGCGCCGGGGCGTGGTGCAGCAGCCCCCCGATGTAGTAGCGGGCGGTGTCCGAGAGACCGCCGTACCCGTTCGGGCTGTAGAAGAGTGGCTCCCCGTCCTTCCACAGGCTGGAGTGGACGTGCATACCGGATCCGTTGTCCTCGAACAGCGGCTTCGGCATGAAGGTGACGGTCTTGCCGCGGCCGCGGGCGACGTTGCGGATGACGTACTTGTAGAGCATCAGGTTGTCGGCGGTCTTCAGGAGCGTGTCGTACCTGATGTCGATCTCCGCCTGGCCCGCGGTGCCGACCTCGTGGTGCTGCATCTCGACGGTGATACCCGTCTCGTAGAGCACCCGGGTCATCTCGGAACGCAGGTCGGTGAAGTGGTCCGTGGGCGGCACCGGGAAGTAGCCGCCCTTGAACCTCGGCTTGTACCCGAGGTTTCCGCCCTCTTCCTTCCGGGCGGTGTTCCAGGCGGCCTCGACCGAGTCGACCTGGTGCATCGACCCGTAGGGGTTGTAGTCATAACGGACATCGTCGAAGATGTAGAACTCCGCCTCCGGACCGAAATACGCGGTGTCCGCGACGCCGGTGCCCCGGAGATAGGCCTCCGCCTTCTTGGCGATGTTGCGCGGGTCCCGGGAGTACTGTTCCTTGGTGATCGGGTCATGGATGAAGAACGTCATGGCGAGGGTCTTGTGCTCGCGGAAGGGGTCCACGAAAGCGGTGTGCGGGTCCGGTAGCAGCAGCATGTCGGACTGAGGAGTGAATTGCTGGACCGCGGAGGGGCTGGTTCCGGGCATGCGGGAAGGCGCTGGGAGCCGGGCTTCCAACGCTGGTCTTATCGGTATTC
>NZ_MRUJ01000146.1:0-9425 GCF_002099325.1 Frankia sp. KB5
CGGTAATGCCGGCCTGGGCCATGGCGAGGTGCTTGCGCCGAACCCGCTTGGAGGTGTCCAGGGACTGCCGCGCCTTGAGGGTGACGACGATCCGGCAGGCGGGGACGGGGAGGCCGGGGGCCGGCAGGTCCGGCCGGCCTCGGAGCGGGTCCGTTCGAAGGACAGGAAGCCGGGCGGGCAGCCGGGTCACCCGGGTGCCGGGCTGCCCCGGGGACCCGGCCCCGGACCGCCGGTTACGGGCGGACGAGCCGACCGGGTGCTCGTCGTGCGAGGCGGGCCTGGCCGGTGGGCAGGTGCTGGCGGACATGTGGACGCAGGTACGCGACGTGCCCGAGCCGCGGGTCGAGACGACCGAGTGGGCGCTGCCGCGCAGGCGGTGTGRCTGCTGCGGGAAGATCACGGCGGCGAGGGTGCCGGACGTGCCGTGGGCGACGGCGGGCTCGGTGTGCTACGGGCCGCTGATCGGCGGCGCGGTGGTGCTGCTGGGCAACGAGGGCAACGTCCCGCTCGCGCGGACCGCGCTGGTCCTCAACGGGATGTACGGCACGGCGGTCTCGACCGGCTTCGTCGCGCGGACCCTGCAACGCGCCGCCGAGGCGCTCGCGGCCCGTGGCTACGACGAGAAGATGAAGGCGGCGCTGCGCGCCGAGCCGGTGCTGTGCGGTGACGAGTCCCTGGTCAACGTCCTGCGCAGGGACCTCGACGAGGCCACCGGCAGGCCGACCGAGGGCGCCCCGCACCTGCTGGCGCTGCGGACCCCGTGGCCCGGGCTGGTCTGATACGCGGCGATCCCCTCCCGCTCGTCGGAGGCGATCGACGCCACCGGGGTCCTCGACGGCTACACCGGCTACCTCACCCGCGACGACTACGCCGGCTGGCACCAGTACAACACCCAGGTCGCCGGCGTGCAGCTCCGTTGCCAGCACCTCATCCGAGCTCTGCGGGCGGTGCTGATGCTCGCGCCGAACATCCAGAAGTGGGCCGGCCAGCTCATCGAGCTGTTCCGCGAGGCGAACGGCCTGGTCGTCGCCGCCCGAGCTGCCGGGTGCACCCGCCTCGACCAGGACGTGATCGACGGGCTGCGGGCCCGGTTCGACCGGGACGTCGAGGTCGGCCGGCTGGCGAACATGTCCCGGCCCTGGAAGGACGGCAAGAACCATCCCGGCCTGGTCCTGGCCCGCCGGCTCGCCGCGAAGGCCGACCAGGTCTGGCTCTTCCTCACCGACTTCAAGATCCCTTGGACSAACAACGCCGCCGAGCAGTCGATCAGGCTTCCCAAACGGCACCAGGCCGTCTCGGGCTACTGGCACACCCCGACGACCCTCGCCGGGTACCTGCGCGTGCGCTCCTACCTGGTCTCCACCCGCGACCATGGCATCCGCCCGATCGACGCGATCAGGATGCTGCTCGCCAGCCGGCCCTGGCTACCCACCCCCCGGGCCGCTCTCGCCGAACCGGACGGCCTCGCGGTCGCTACCTAAATCAACATCAACACAGAGGTGCTGGGACCGTCACCTCTGAATGGACACTGCCAGGCGTACGCCTTGTCGTCAAACAGCGKGTTTCCGTTGTTAAACGCCAGATACCAGCCTTGCGCGTAATACAAAACTTTCTGCAGCTTCAGCGGAGTGATGACCCCGCGTTCGCCCTGATCTTGGCTGGCACGCTCAATAAAGGCGTTTGCGATATTCCGTGCTTCCATCTTTGCCATTGTTACTTATTGTAACAGCGAATTTTACCCCCCCATAGGAGTTATTGCAAACATAAGAGAAACGCCGACGCGGGCGAAGGGCTGAGCCAGAGGCGTTATTATTCCATTGGACCGGTCGCGCCCTTCCGCRACAATGAGTGACCACAGAGATGCGAGCCGTCTAAATTCATAACTTAGTTTGTCCGATTTGCCGATCCAGGACTTTGCCAACCAGGAACGCCAACAGGCCATACCGCCACTCTGCGTGATCAAGTGGGGCGGAACGTACCATCCCACTCGTTCTTTCCGAGATCGGCTGGTCGGCGAGTATTCCGGTGGACGGTGAGGTCACCCAGGTCGGTGCGGGAGGTTCAGGTGGTCVGGAGCTGCTCGCGGCGGGCGGCCAGCGCATCGATCTCGTCCTGGCGGGCGAACGGCCCGGGCAAGGAGGAGATCCACCGGCGGGCGGAGGAGAGCAGGCGGTCGACCGCGGCGAGATCGGCGGCCGTCCCGACGCCGTCGGGACTCACCTGCAGCTCAACAGCGAGCAGGAGTGCCGGCACGGCCTGCAGTGCGAGTCGGCATGCCGACTCGGTGGCCTCGTCTAGCATCGCGGCCGTACCGGGATCCGCGAGAGCGCGGTTAATCCAGAGGTGGCCGAGGGCCGCCCAGTTGCGGGCCTGTGCCGAGTGGCCGGCAGCCCGCGCCAGCCGCGCGAGGCCCGTCGTCGCTGCGGTAGCCATCTGGAGCGAGACGCGTAGCGGTTCGAAGACGGCCGTGCGGGCGACGTATCTTGCTCGGGCGGGCAGCACCACGTCCCGAAACAAGTCCACCGCCTGGGTGAGATCGCCGGACGAGTACGGGTGGCTGGCGAGGTAGGTCGCGTAGTTGTGCAAGTGGTGAGCCAGCAGGTCGGGGAGCGGACCGGTGGTCAGTACCGCCGGGTCGATTTCCACCATGCGTAGCCAGACCAGCCACCCGCGGCGCACATGGTCGTCAAGTATCCCGGCCGGTGGGGTACCGTCCGCAGGCGGCCCGCAGCTGGCCTCGGCCAGCCGGCGCAGGGTGTCCAGCTGCCGGTTGGCGGCCGAGAGAATCTCCGCGGCGGCGCCGCGGTCCAGGCTGCCCCGCTCGAACAGGTCGATGCAGTACTGGCTGGACGCCATCAGCGCCTCGACCAGCACCCGCTTGTCCCGCTCCGCGTCGTACCGGACGAGGTCGARCCGGAGCACGTCGGCCCGGCAGCCGGCGACGGCCCGGACCGGATCGTCCGCCGGCAGGATACCGGCCAGCCAGCCGTGTGCCTGGCCCAGCCAGGTGAAGGCGTCGAGGCGTAGGCGCTCCCGGGCCTGTGCGTCGGTGAGTACCTGGCGCACGGCGCCGAACAGCGCGATGGCCGCGGTGCGCCGGGTGGCCAAGGGCCGCTGGGCGAGAGCCGCCGCATCGGGAAGGGCGGGCAGTCGCGCGTCGACCGGCCCGCCGTCGACTGGCGGCAGCGCCCGCAGCGCCTGGGCGACGAACTGGTCAATGATCGAGTCCGGGGTGAGTAGCGCCTCCAGCGCCAGCTGCCCGGGGCCCCGGGCGGAGATCCACAGGTGACTCGTGTCGCGCAGGGTTCCCACGTCGAGCAGGCGATGCAGGAGCTGCCCAGCGACCAGCTCGTGCGCGGCTTGCTGGCCGACGGGCCCCTCCGCCGCCGGCAGTGCCAGCCCCGGCAGGGTGGTGTCGACGAGGTCGAGGTCGCGTGGCAGGACCGGCGAGGCCGTCGTCCGCGGTGCGCTGATCTCACATCTGGTTAGCGATTCAGCTGCTGCGGAGGGGGCCAGCGGCACCTCCCAGGCGGTGGTCAACGGACGTTGCACCGCACGCGCGCGGATGCCCGCGGCGACCAGCGCCGGCTGGGAACGAAAAACCTCGACGACCACCGCGGCCCAGGCTGCAAGCCGCAGGTCGGGTATCAGCCTGCTGCCGTCCTGGTAGGCCAGCACGGGCAGGACCTCGGTGAGCGCCGCCCGGAGCGGATCGAGCAGGCGGTTGACCGCCACTAGGACGACCGCAGCCTTCGTATCGGGGCCGAATCGGTTGAGCGTGGCGTTGGCGATCTCATTCGGCAAGGTCGCCCCACTCGCGGTAGCGGCCATCCGATCGAGGATCACCCATCCACGGGTGCCGAGCTCGGCGGCGCCCGCGAGCTGCGCGGCCTGCGCACGGGTCGGCAGGGGGGCGCCGCGGGCGATCTCCGACAGCGTGACCCGGGTGAAGTCGGTGACCCAGGTGATCCGCCCGAGTGGGTTGGGCTCCAGAGTGTCCGGCCAGGGCACTCCGAACAGCGGCGCCACCTTCCGGGCCAGCCGGGCGGCTACCAGTTCAGCCCGCGTCTCCGGCACCGGCGGCACCACCGCCGGCAACAGGGTCACGACCGTCTCCTCCTTCATCCCCGCTCCAACGCCCGCCCCCGCAGCATCCCGATCGTAGTCGCCGAACCCTGCCTCCACTTGGCAGATTTTTTTCGCGAGTCACTAAAATCATAGACAGTTTTACCATTTTCCGCTAGAAAGCCGGCATGCTCACGGACTTTGCTGGTGGCGGCTCGACGACACTGGACGATCGAATGTCACCCCAAGCCGTCATTCAGACACCTGTAGTCACAATCTCCATGGAGATCGTCTGCACGCTTCTCGGCGAGACCGCCGGGTTCCGGCGCAAGCTGCACCGGATGACCCGGTCTGGGGTGTGCGACGTGGCGCCGGTCCAGGTCGRCGAGCAGGCCCTCGTCCGTGGCAGCTGCGTGTGTCAGGACCTGGTCGTCGACGTGCTTGTCGACATCAGCCGCTATCTGGCGCAACGACCCGCGCAACGGCCCGCCGCCGCCGCCCGCGCCCACTGGCGCACCAGGGCGAAGTTCGAGTGGATCCGGCGCCACCGCCTGGCTCAGGGTGCTCAGGCCCGTGTCGACCGGATCCGAGTCGGCGAGCTGGCCCGGGCGTTACCGGACGAGTACCACCGCGCCGTGCTGGAGTATCTGGTCGAGGAGGCGGGCCGGCCGGCGCCGCTGGAAGGCCAGTCGGCGCTTGAGTACCGGCTGGCCGAGCAGGCGGCCGCGGAGTTCGGGGGCTCGCCTGAGGAGCACCGCGACCGCGTCGCGGCGGCGTTGGGTGGCATCGAGCGGCACTGTCGCAGCGGGCGGCGCGTGCGCGACGGCGACGGCGAGCTGGTGACCTGGTGGGAGCGCTACATCGACCGCCCACTCGGCCGCCGGCCCCGGCAGGGCGACGTGCCGCTGGGGACGGCCGCAGCCGACAGCGCCCTCGCCCGACCGGCCGAGTCCGGCGCCGAGGATCTCGACGAGATCGTCCTGGCCGCGCTGCGCGACCGCCCGGCCGGAGCCGACCCGGCCGCCTGGCTGATCGACCGCGTGCTCCGGCTGGCGGCTGACGGTATGATCCCCGCGAGCGCGGTGGAGGCGTTCGGGACCGACCCGCAGCGCCTGGCCGCCGCGCTCGCGGCGCTGGCGGACCTCGACCGCGCCGAGCAGCGGCTAGGCGCGGTCGAGGGTGCCGTCCGCGCCGAAGAACCGGCGCAGCTCGCTCTCCCCGGGCCGCCCGCCCGACGCCAGCGCGGCGGTCAGCAGCAGCCGGTTCCCGCCGGTGAAGAACGGCTCGGCGAGCGTCCCGTCACCGCCGAACTCAGCAGACTGCCAGCCGTGCGCGCGCATCACCGTCAGCCCCAGCCGCGCCATCCGCAGCGCGTGCTGCGCGACGGTGACCCCGTCCGGCGGCGGGGTCCGCGCGGCGAACAGCACGTGATGCGTCGTGACGGCCAGGACCGGATCATCCAGCACCGCCCGGCCGTGAAGGTGGTGGCGCAGCAGCCGGGCCAGCATCATGCCGGCCCGCATCATCGTGGCGTAGTCGTCGTGGGCGTCGTAGAGCTGCACCCCGTGCTCCCAGGCGGCCACGTCCGCCTCAATGCCGGCCCGGTCCAGCGGCCACTCGGCGCGGACTACACTGACCTGCGACCAGTCCGGCGAGCCGGCGGGAGTACCGCCCGGTCCCGCACCCGGGAACGGTCCGTCGTGCCCACTGCCGGGCAGCCAGTCGACCTCGGTCCCGCCCCGCTCAGCCCATCGCTCCGTGTAGAAGCCGATGAGCCGCCCGAACGGCACCCGCGAGGCCCGCAGGAAGTCGATGCTGGCATCGAGAAGCTCCACGTAGGTGGGAATGGCCCGGCGGGTGGCCCCGTCGGCGAAGTTCCGCAGGAGGGACTCGGCGCCGACCAGCGCCCAGCCCCCCGCAGGGCCCACCTCGCGCGCGAGCGCCGCGGCGAAACCGGCCGCGTCCGCGGTTGCCGACGCCAGGAACGGCCGTTGCAGGTCGCCCCAGACATCGGGCTCGTCGCTGGCGGCCGGCGCGAACTCGTACCGCCCGAGCCGAGCCATCAGGCCGGCGACGTCGGCGGGCAGGGCGCCGGCAACGGGCTGCGCCGGCCCGCCGGTGCCCGCGGCCGGTCGGCCGGTGCCAGGAGGTGCCGCGCCGCCGCCGTCGTCCCGCCTACGCCTGTTCCACCTGGCCATGATCGTCTCCCGACTGTGCGGCGATGGGCTTCGTCGGGGTGGCCTGACGGACCGGCACACGGCACACGGCACATATACGCTGCGCCCGCAGCGACGGGTGGCCGCAGGGCGGCTCGTCGCCAGCACTGGACAGCTTGGTCGGCATCGGGGGATTCGCTGTGGACGGCCTGAATCTGGAGATCGACGCGCTGGTCGGCCCGGCGCTGGATCTACTGGCCACCGCGGAGCGCGACGGGGACCCGGTTGCCGCCCGGGCCGCCGTCGGCCTGCTGGCTCAGGCATATGACCTCGCGCCCGGCCACTCCGGCGCGCCGGGCCTGGCGATGCTCATCGCCGAGTGGGAGGGCGAGCTCGCCCAGGCGGATCTGGGCAGCTGGGACAGTGTGGTGCTGTGGTGGCGCCGGGGCTGGCCGGCGCCCCGGCCCGGCGGCCGCCCGTCCCTGAGCATTGCCGAACTCGATGCCATGGAAGGCGCGCTGCACGGCGAGCGCTACGTCAACGGTCGCGATCCCGCCGAGCGGGACGCCGCCATGCGCCTGCTCGCCCCGCTGGCCGACGCGGGCAAGCTCGGTCCGCAGGACCTACTCGGCTACGCAGCGCTCCTGATCGTCTGGTACGAGCAGGACGCGGTGCCGGCCGCCCGCGACACCGCGCTCGACCTGCTGGCGCCCATGGTCACCGCGGGCACCGCCGACCCGGGCATCGTGGCCGACTACGCAGAGCTCGTCTTCGACCGCGCCGAACAGAGCGGTACCACCCGGGATTGGGCCCAGGCCGTCCACTGGCTGCGCGAATCCCTCCGCATCGGCGGCGCCCAAAACGTCGCCGACACCTGGGACAGCCTCGGCCACGCCTACTGGGCGTGGAGCCGGCTCGATGACGACGACGCCCTGTTCGACGAGGCGGTCGACTGTTTCACCGCGGCGGTACGGCACGGTCAGCCCGCCGAGCTCCTCGCGCCGGCAGCGCTGGTGTTCGTCGCGGACCGGCTGCGCGAGCAGCGGCGCAGCGCGGGCGGCGTGGACGACGCGCTGCTGGCGGACATCCGCGCCGTGCTGGCACTCGCGGACCAGATCGTCGACCGGCCGGAACTGGATACCGAGATCCGCGCGACGGTGGCCATGGAGATTCTCACGCTGCAGTACCTCATCGTCGACGGGAACGAGATCACCCGCCGGCTGGTGCAGGAGGGCCTGGAGGCGTTCCCGCTGGCCGGGGACAGGTTTGACCGCCTGCTCGGCTACGCCGACGCGCACCCCGACCCGCCGCAGGGCTGGTCGAGCAGCCGGGCCGCGATGCGGGCGATGACCAGTCTGCTGCGCGCCATGTTCGGCACCGGGCCCCGGCCCGGCGCGGACTTCGGCCTGCAGCATGCCGCCGAGGCCATGCGCACGGCCGAGCACTCGGACGACGCCGCCGCGTTGTTCTCCCTCATCTCCGCTGTCGCCGGTGGCTTCTCCGGCGACCTGGGCCGGGTGAAGGCCGCCGAGCAGCTGGTCGGGACCTCCGCGGACCCGAGCGCCACGGCGATCTCCCTGTTCGCCCGACTGGGTCAGATGCTGCTGGTCGGCATGCCGGCCGACGGCGCCCGCACCGCCGTCGAGCTGCTGTCCGTCTTGGCCCGGTCGCTGGCACAGGTTCTGGGCGGTGGCCTTCGGGGCAGGCTGCAGCCACCTGCCGCCGACACGGGCAAGCCCGGTCACCTCATCGAGGTCAGCCAGTACCTCGACGTCAGCCGGCGCCTCGACGTCGGTCAGCTCCGGGAGATCGCCGACGTCTTCGCCGCGTTCCCGGGCTGCGACGCCCTTGTCGCGCAGGCAGCGGCCGCGGAAGTGATCGCCGGCATCATCGCGGCGACTTCAGCCGGCGCGCCCGCGGATCGCCTCGCCGAGTTGCGCGCCCGCCTCGCGGACGCCGACCAGGCCTGGGCCGACAGCAGTGCGCAGCTACCGCCACCCCCGCGGGCCATGGGCACGCAGCTGTTCGCCCACGGCTGGCAGCTGTTCGCGGGAGTCACCGGGGACCGGTCCGCCGCCCGGCTCGCCGTGGCACGCTCCCAGGCGGTCCTGGACTGGTTCGACGGTCCTGACCACCCGATGTGGCCGATGGTCGTCATGACCGCCGCCCGCGCCCGGCGACTGCGCGGCGAGCCCGGCGACCTGCCCGGAGGTCGCCGCCTGGCGCTGCGAGCCCTGCGCGGGCACGCCTGGCTCGTGCTGCTGCAGTCGGGCACCCGAGACGCGCTGGAGGTCGCCCGCGGGGCGGCGGCGGATGCCCGGGTGGTGCTGGAGTGGTGTGTCGAGGACCTGCGGGGCGGCGACGAGCAGGCCCGCGACGACCTGGTGACCGCCGTGGAGGCCGGCCGCGGCCTCGTCCTGCACGCGGCGGTGACCACCCGGTCGGCCGCGGAGCAGCTGCGTGAGCTTGGGCATGCCGACCTCGCGCAGGCCTGGGCAGCCGCAGGCCTCGAACCGGCCGAGGCCGACCCGGCTGCGCAAGGCCCCGGCTGGTTCGCCGACGGGGCCGAACGGTCCGCGCTGCGCCGGGCTGTGCTGGCGGCGCTGAGCGAGTCCGCCGCCGGACCCGACAGCCTGCTGCTTCCACCCAGCATCGGCGAGATCCGCGCAGCGGTGGGCACGCACGGCTCCGACGCACTCGTCTATCTGGTCCCCGGCGTCGACCGGCCCGGGCATATCATCATCATCCCGGCTGACGGGACCAGACCGGTGGAACATGTCGAGCACCCGGGGCTCGTCAGCGCCGACGACTCCCCCATGGGCCGGTACCTGGCGGCGTACGCGGGTTGGCGCCAGGCTGCAGGCGGTGAGGGTGCCAGGCAGGGTGTGGCCGAGCCAGCGGCCGCGTTCGCGGCGTCGCGCGCCGCGCTGGCGGCGTGGCGCGCTGCGCTGGCGGAGCTCACCGAGTGGGCGGGTCGCATCGCCGAGGTGCTGCTGGACCGGGTCTCGGCTGTCGCGGCCGACACCACCTGGCCGACCTTCGTAATCACCTCGGTGGGGGTGCTCGGCCTAGTGCCCTGGCACGCCGCCGTGCTGGACGTCGAGGCGCCCGGTCATCAAACCGGCGGCGGCACCCGGCTCGCCCAGCGGGCGACGGTGTCCTACATCCCCTCGGCCCGGCTGTTGTGCCGGACGGTCGCGATGC
>NZ_MRUJ01000147.1:0-12335 GCF_002099325.1 Frankia sp. KB5
CTGGCGTGCCACGGCTTCGCCGTCCCCGCGGACCCGGCGGCGTCGCATCTGGAGCTCGCCGACGGACGGCCGCTGACCGCCCGCGAGCTGCTGGCCGAGCAGAGCGCCGCCACCCGCGTCGAGCGGGTGTTCCTCGCTGCCTGCTCGACCAACGTCACCGGTGCGGACTACGACGAGGCGTTCAGCATCGCGACCGCGTTCCTCGCCGCCGGCGCCCGCACCGTGTACGGCTCTCTGTGGGATCTGCCGGACAGGTACACGGCCACCATGATGTTCGTGTTGCACCACAACCTGGTCGTGGAGGACTGTTCACCGGCCGAGGCCATGCAGGCCGCCCAGGACTGGGCGCTGGACCCCTACCGGACGGCGCCGGCCACAATGCCCGGCCCGGTCGCCGCGGCCATGGTGGACGACGCGTGGCTCCCCTTCGTTGACCCGGCCGCCTGGGCCGGGCTCGTCCACCTTGGCGCCTGAGCGCGTACCCGGGCCTGGGCCGCTCAGGGCTGGTCGGCCTCGATCAGGGGAGCCCAGCGGTCCGGGTTCTCCCGATAACGGTTGAGGTAGCCGCGGACGGAGGCGACGCTCAGATTGAACAAATCACCAATCGTTGCCCGGCTGTCGACCCGGCCCGGTTCGCCCCAGGGCCGGGCGGGGCAGATCTCGGCGGGGTCCACCTCCAGCCGGCTGGCCCGGGTGCCGCATCGTGGTGCGGCGTCCAGGTTGGCAGGGTCGAACGTGATGCAGCGGCCGGTCGGGGCGTGCTGAGGCTCGATGGTGTCGCGCGTGATCTGGCCGGGGCCGCGCACGGCGCGGGCCGCGAGGATCTCCGGCGCCCGGCGCAGCGCCGACCGCGGGCCCGTCCAGTCCGCGCTGTTCCTGATCTGCGCCCGCAGCGCGCGGATCACCGGCTGCCGCGACGTCCACAGCGGCGGCAGTGCCGCCGCCACGAGTTCCTGCGGGTCGAGGCGACCCGCGTCGAGGGATATCGCCGCCGCGATCCGGCGGCGCAGCGCAGTTCTCATCGCCGCGACGTCCGCCGCGTCCGGTTCCAGCGGCCGCGCGGGGCTCGCCTGCGGGTCGGCGACGGCGAGCATCACCCGGCGCAGCCGGGAGAGTAGCAGGTACAGGTCGTCATCACCGCCGACCCGGAACTGGTCGACGGCCCGCGAGCCGCACACCCAGTTGGCCAGCACCGCACGGTCCGCCCGGTTGGTGCCGGCGGTCAGCACGCCCAGGACCCGGTCGGCCAACGCGTCCACCGCGATGATTCGGGTCAGCACCCGCGTGTCGTCCCCGGGCGCCAGCGCCGGCGGCAACGTCTCCAGCTGCACGGAGGCGATCTTCTTGTTCGCGGTAAGCCAGCCACGGCCCAGACCTCTGGTGAGCCGTCGGAAGACCACGTCGGCCTGCGGCTGCACCGCAGCTCCGGCACCAGCCGCGGGTGATCCACCGGGCCTGCCGACGCTCTCATCGCCATCGCGGTCGGCACTGCGGTCGATGATGTCTGCCGCGGCGGCGAAGTACATCGCCGCGTCGAAACCCTCGTTGCCGTCGAACCGGTGTCGACGGCGGCGGGACATCTCCCGTCGGGTCCACTGCGCGATCTCCTGCACGTACGCGGCGACCTCGGCCAACGGCTCGCCGCGCGCGCCGTCTTCGCGCAGTTCGCGCGCGGCGCAAGCATAGGCCGCGAGCTGCACCAGGAAGCGGCGGTCACCGACGACGGGCAGGGGAACGTCCGGCAGCGGCGTGTCGCCGGCCTCGTACGCGGCGGCGAGCTCCATCCCACGGTCGAGGATCTGCGCCGCCAGCTCAACCGTGGTGCGCTGCGGGCCGGCCGGGTCCGGCCGCTGGCAGGCCGCGACGGCGCTGACGAGAGTCAGGTGCAGCGGCCACTCCGCGCGCTCGGTGGCCAGGGCGGTTCCCGCCCGGTACGCCTGGTCGATCGCTCGGATGAGTGGCACCGGATCCTTCTCGGCCACGACGAACGCGGCGGGGACGGCGAGGCCGGGCACCTGCAGATAGGTCCGCAACCAGCTCGCCGCGCGCCCTGCGACGATGTGCACGCCCTCGTTGCCCCGGGTGCGGGTGAGCACGCAGAGCGCCAGCAGCTCGTGCTGGTCGGGCGGGATCGACTGCGGCCACAGAGCGCAGACCTCCTCCGCGCGCACCACCATCCGGTGCAGCAGGTCGTCGAGACCGTTGCCGCTCGCCAAGACGCGGTCCAGGTCGTAGGAGTCGAGCTGGGCGAGGACGGCGCGCGCGGCGCGTTCCAGCTGCGCACGGTCGGGCAGGTCAGTCATGGTCTCCGCGTTCCTTGCCGATGCGGCGTACGTACGTGTCGATGCCGGAGCGTGGCGCCGCCCGCGGCGGCCCGGTGCCCGCCGGCGGCCCCTGACGGGCAGGTCACGGCCCTGCGCCATCTGGATCGGTCACCCGGACCCGGACAGCGGGCAGCTGCGCCAGGACGACGGTGATCGTGAGCTGGGCCCGCAGCGTTCCGTCGGGGTGCGGCGCAAGCGGCGTCCAGATGCCGCTGCCGTTGTCGAACGAGACCTCGACCGTTCTCGGCCAGGCGGCGAAGTCCCCTTGGCCGCCGACGGCGCCGACGGAGGTTTCCGGGCGACGGCGGGCCACGACATGCACCTCCCCGGCGTGGATCTCCCAGTCCAGGGTGCGTTCGATGCCGGCGAGCCCGGCGAGGTCGCGTGGGATCTCCCAGCGGCCACGGGCCGCCTCCGCGCGGTGCGCCGACTGATCGGAGGCCCCGCCCGGCTCGGCCGGATCGTCCCCGCGCTGCTGGGGCCCGTCCGTGGCGTGCATCGGCCCGAGGCCGGAGTTGCCGCCCATCATTCCCAGGCTCGCGGCCCCGGGAAGGTCCACGTCGGCATCGCGTAGCTCGTCCACCGCGAGCAGCGCCCACAGCCCGCCGTCCCACGAGCCGGACCGCGGCCGCCGATCAGCTGCGTCGATCGGGAGGTCCGCATCCGGCTCTGTGGTCGCGGTCGATTCCTGGCCGGCGGCGGCCCTGTGCGAGGCCAGCACCTGTTCCCGGTAGGGCGCCCAGGCCAGGGCCAGCGCATCTAGGACCCGCAGATCCAGCCGGGCCCACCGGCTGCGCGGTGGCCCGGCGAGCACCTGTTCGGCGACGGACACGACACTCGCCCCCAGCAGCTCGCGCAGATCCCCAGGGATACGCCGTCCCATGGTCCGGACACCGATGAAGACCGGCGGCCCGTCCGGATCGTCGGCCACGAACGCGACCCGCAGCCCCGGGCGCACGTCCGCCTCCATCGTCTGCTCCACGGTCAGCAGGGTGAACTGTAGACGGCCGCGCCCGCGCCGGCCCGGGGTCTGGTCGACGTAATCCACGCGGGCAAACCCGTCCCAGGCGAGCGGACCCGTCTCCGTGCCGAGCCCAGGTCTCCGTGCGACGTCCATAGCTGCCGACCTCATCTCCCGACGTGAGGCGCCGTTACCAGT
This sequence comes from Frankia sp. KB5, assembly GCF_002099325.1. Taxonomy (NCBI): domain Bacteria; kingdom Bacillati; phylum Actinomycetota; class Actinomycetes; order Frankiales; family Frankiaceae; genus Frankia; species Frankia sp. KB5. The sequence continues at coordinate 3,484 of NZ_MRUJ01000147.1, forward strand.
GCCGACCCTGACACAGGCACTGACGGACGGTGGAGGGCGGCACCGGGCCGGCCGCCCACCAGCGCGGGGAAAACGCCGGGGTTTTCGTCCGCCGCCGGTGCTCACGGTGCAGGCCGCCGCCGACGAGTGMCGTGTTCACAGGCAGCCGTCCGTCAATCCCAACCAGCGGCCCACGTTTCGCGGGCGCACCGCCTGGTGCCGACCGACCGGTCGACGCCCGGTCACCGAACGGCCGGACGGTCACCTGACCCGCCGCCCGTCGGGTCCGCCACGACGCGAGGAAAGGCATCCGGACCGTGGATCTCCTGCACCAGCTCCCCACACCAGACGATCTCGCCCTCACCTACCTGATAAAGATCTTCGGTCCGGCGGCGCTGATCGTCCTGCTGTTCCAGCTCTACCTCCTGGTGAACTCGTGGATCTCCACGGCGAACGCCGGGCGGCGAGGCCTGCGCCGGGTGAGTGGGCAGGTGCGGCGCCTGCTCCAGATCGGCTGGGCAGCCCGGGCGACCGCAGTCGGTGCGGTCCTCGGCGCTGCGGCGCTGCTGGTCGCCTGGGTGGCGCTGTCCTCCACGATGGGCTACGGGGCGAGCTACCTGATCTTCGCGAACATCCCCCTCAGTGGCCCCCGGCTGCATCCGTTCCTGTCCTGGAACCACAACGACTCGGTGCACGCCTACCACGTGTGGGGATCACTGACGGTCGCGGTCGTGGCAGTGACTGCCGGCCTGCGCCGGCGTTCGGCCGAGACCGCCGGAGTCATCTTCGCGCTGCCCTGGATTCTCTTCGGCGTCCTGATGGCTCTCTTCACGGTCGCTTACGGGCTGGTGGGCGCCTACAACTGGTCGAATCACCGGGGCTTCCAGGTCGACGTCTACGGCGTACAGGCAAGCCCGGTCACGCCGTTCGTCCTGACCGTTGTCTCCGCCGCCTACGTCCGGGCGGCCAGCGCCATCGGACGACTTCCCGTAACCGTGGTCGCCCTGGTCACCCGGCTGAGCGCCTAATGGGCGAGCCCACGCAGCGGGCCGGCCCAACTCCGCCGAGCCCCGTCCGTCCGGGCCAGGAGGACGGCACCCTCTCGCCTTTCAGATCATCCGGAAGAAGAAGCAGGAGATTCATCATGAGCGGCGCCATCGTTTTCCTTCTGTGGTTCGTGGGCGTTGTTGTCGGAGCCACCGTCGTCCGGGCCCGAGCCGGACTCCCGACCATGCGGAAGCTCGGGCCGTCCGAGCTGGAAGGAGGGTACGGATGGTTCGCGACACGCATGGTCCTGGTCTGCTTCTGGCCGGTCACCCTGGCCGTCTGGCTGGCGCGTCGGATGCCCCCGCCTACGGTCCGTTTCGAACGTGACCAGCGCGGCGGATTTCGCCGCGTTCCGGCGGACCAGCCCGCCGCCAGCCGCACCGTACCGCCGGTGGCGCCCTCCTCCGACGACCGCTGAACCAGGCGCAACCACCCGCCGGGACRCACCACCCGGTCAGCTCACATCGCTTTTCATCGGCAATTACCCGGTTCCCAGCGAGCGAGAGAGTTCACTCATGCGCACAGTTCCGCAAATACTGCGCTCGGCCGCGGCCGCGCTGGTCGGCATACTGACCTTCGCCGGTGTCGCGCTCGTCGCCCCGTCGGCCGCGTCCGCTTCCACGCCGGATCCGGAGGTCTGGGTCGGTGCCCCGGTGGCGGGAACCTGGACCTCCGACCCGGCCACCCACCACTTCCTGTTCCACGACCAGGACCAGGGCGACTGGTCCGGCGACATATCCGCCGCTCCCGGAGCTGCGGTGAAGGTGTTCGTGGCGCCCCAGGCCGGCGGCTACCCGGTGGCCACCCGGGTCGACCAGATCGGTGAGGCCTGCCGTTACGGCGGCGGCGGAAAGTTTGTGAACGTGGGAATCTACGTCAACGAGCGCCGGACAGGTTCCGTCACCTACGGACACCTCGTTCCCGCCGCGAACCTCGCCGTGGGCCAGTGGATCAATCGCTGGGACTCGACCGTCGGCGCGGTGGCCACCGGCCTTCCCCGCGATGCCGGCTGCTGGACCGGCGAGCACGTGCACATGCAGTCGTACAACGTCCACAACTACTCGTGCTTCAACCGCGGCTACCGCCTCGGTTCGCCGCTGAACCCCACGAACTTCGTGAGTTTCGTGGGGGGCAGCCGCGGCACCCGGCAGCGCCAGGCCTGCCCGTAGCCACCGCGCCGCGGAATACGGAATACGGAGCGTTCTCCATCTGGGTCTTTCCGATTCGAGATGGAGCAAGATCGGCTATCGACGATCGGCTGGTTTGATCAACCATTGCCGTTCCGGCTACTACGCTCGGTCGTGGTCCATCGACCGTCGGGATGCGGGCTGAGATGACCATCCACGCCTATGTGGCCAGCATCCGAACTGGGCAGGTGCTGGTGGTCGACCCGCTCGCGGGTGTCGTGAGCGCCGCCATCGGAGTCGGCGTGCTCCCCTTCGGAGTGGCGGTGGCTCCCGACGGCAGCCGTGTCTACGTCACCAACTTCGGTGGGAACGACGTGTCCGTCGTCGACACGGCCACCGGGGCCGTCACCGGCTGACGCCCCAGTCACCGGCTGACCGCCGCCGTGAGAGTGATCGTCGTGCCGATGGCCCCCGAACCCGGGGGGTTCACGGTAGTGCCACGACCTGTGTCCACAGGTCCTCGGTGTTGCGGATCTTCGCCAGGGCYTTCCTCGCGCCGGACGAGGAGGACAGCGCTCCTTCCTAGCCGTCCTTCAACAGGTAAAGCTTCTGCCCACACGCGAGCGGAAGGAGCCGGACGGCCCGCGTTCGCCTGCCATCTTTCTCTGCCGCGCGGACATTAGACTCTTTCAAGGAAATTGTGCCCGTGGTTCAGTGAACCTGGCGGACGGGTACCAGTGCAGCCACGGTAACAAACATGGTCAACGACCTCCGGTCGGTCCTCTCCTGCGAAAGCGAGACCTCTGATGAGTATCTACGACACTATCGGCGGCGCGACGGCCGTACAGGCCGCGGTCGACGATTTCTACGTCCGGGTGACGGCCGATCCCGTTCTTGCACCCCTCTTTGCCAACCGGGACCTGCCCCGTCTCAAGGAACACCAGCGAGCGTTCATCGCCGCGGTGATCGGTGGTCCCGAGGTCTACCGGGGTCGGGACATGGCCGCGGTACATGCCACGCTCGGCCTCACCGACGCCCACTTCGACGCGGTGGTGGACCATCTGCTCGCGGCGTTGACCGGCCTCGGTGTCCCGACGGAAACCACCGGCCAGATCGGAGCGGCCCTCGCCCCGCTGCGTTCCGACGTCGTCACGATATCGAAGTAGTAATACCTCACATCATACACGACCTTGCGCGGCCAGGCTAGTGAAGCCGCACCCGGCTCGAACGAGAGAAACCGGGCGGGGCACAGTTGCAAATGCGAACCGCCCGGGTTCGGTATGGACGCCATCATGTGAGAGATGGAGGTCGACGCCAATCGCCGTCGGCGACGGGGATGCTGTGGGCAAGGATGGCACGGACGTCGTTGGTGGTGAACGAGCCGTCCCGGCGGCTTCCTTTCTCGGCTAGCGGGTGCCGTCGGGTGCGGTCGAGCCAGYGGTAGCTGTCCGCGTCGACGAAGCAGCAAACCACGCGGACGGATTCGACGCCGGGACAGGTGCTGACCTTGTCCTCGACGAGGTCGCTGCTGGTCAGYCGTGCGAGGGGGAGGGCGTTCTTCGGCGTCGGGATCACCGCCTGCTCGGCGAGGCTGTAGCCGGCGTGGTGAGGCAGTGCTTCGGGGTGGGTGGGTCCCCTGCCGGCCCCGTGCCGGGTGTGCCTAGCCGTTTCGGCTGGTATGGGGGGCATGTTAACGCCGACTCGGCTACGGTGGGTTCGGTGCGCCGGGAAGTCTGGTCGGCAACGTGTGACCCGACCCCTTGGTGAGGAGCACCGCCGTGGGCCAAGTTCCGTCTCGCCGGTTCAGCCTGTTCGACCGCAGGTCGTGGCCCGAGGCTCGCCGGATCGCCGAGATCCTACGCAGGGAGGCCATCGGTGGCGGGCTGCTGCTCGCCGCGACGGTCCTGGCCTTGGGCTGGGCGAACTCGCCGTGGTCAGAGTCGTACCAGTCGATGCTGTCCTACCAGCTCGGCCCGTCCTGGGCGCACCTGGACCTCACCCTGGCTCAGTGGGCCGCCGACGGCCTGCTAGCGATCTTCTTCTTCGTTGCCGGGCTGGAACTCAAACGCGAGTTCATCGCCGGAGACCTCCGCGACCCTCGGCGGGCCGCTGTCCCGGTCCTGGCCGCCTGCGGGGGTGTCGCCGTTCCGGCCGTGCTGTACGCGCTGGTCAACGTCGGCGGTGACGCCTCAGCGGGCTGGGCGATCCCGACCGCCACCGACATCGCCTTCGCGCTGGCGGTGCTGGCGGTCATTGGCCGGCACCTGCCGTCCGGTCTGCGGACCTTCCTGCTCACCCTCGCGGTCGTCGATGACCTGCTCGCCATCGTCATCATCGCCGTCGTCTACACCCGCCACCTGTCGATCCTCCCGTTGCTGGGCGCGCTGGTGCCGCTGGCGTTGTTCACTCTGCTGGTCCAGCGCCGGGTGCGCTCGTGGTGGCTCCTCCTGCCCTTGGCCGCCGCGACCTGGACACTGGTCCACGCCTCCGGCGTGCACGCCACCGTGGCTGGCGTGCTGCTGGGGTTTGCCGTGCCGGTGCTCCGCGGTACCCGTGCCGGCGGCCCGGAGGCGGGACCGGGGCTGGCCGAGCACTTCGAGCACCGCTGGCGGCCCCTGTCGGCCGGGGTGGCGGTGCCAATCTTCGCGTTCTTCTCCGCCGGAGTCACCGTCGATGGCCTGAGCGGACTGAGCGCGGCGCTGAGCGACCGGGCGGCCCTCGGTGTCGTGCTCGGTCTCGTCGTCGGCAAGCCTCTGGGGATCATGGCCGCTACCTTCCTGGTAGCACGCTTCACTCGCGCCACCCTCGACGACGGGTTGACCTGGACCGACGTTCTCGGGCTCGCGGTCTTGGCCGGTATCGGATTCACCGTCTCCCTGCTCATCGGCGAACTGGCCTTCGGGAGCGGCAGCGCACGTGACGACCATGTCAAGATCGCTGTCCTGACGGGTTCTCTGCTCGCCGCCCTGCTCGCCGCCGTCGTGCTACGTCTGCGCAATCGCGTCTACCGCCGGCTCCAGGAAGCAGAGACCGCCGACCGCGACCACGACGGCATCCCCGACGTCTACCAAGACCTGCACCGGTCCTCCCCACGCCCGTGGGGGTGATCCGGTCCGGTCGGTCCGCTCGTGCAGCACCATCAAGTCCACCCCACGCCCGTGGGGTGTTCCGCCCTCGGCAATCGAACAGGTGACGCACAGGTAACACACAGGACCGACTCCCACCCTCATAGTCACGGGGCTCCTCCCGGAGCGCCGGCAGGGTAGGAGGACACCGGCCATGGCCACACGTGAGCAGGGAATCCGACGGGTAGGCCCCGTCACCGCCGGACTGGCAGCCGTCGCGGCCGCCGGAGCCATCGGCTTCGGCGTGCTGGCCCATGAGCATTCCGCATCCGCGGCCACCTGGTCCTCGACGACGGACGACAGCTCGGTGACCTCGGGTAACGGATCCACCTCATCGTCGACCTCCGACAGCGCGTCCTCGTCCGGCGGCTGGTCGGGCGGGACGACGGTGGGGAGCGCCGACGGTCCCACGCACGCGTCGACCGGTGGTTCCTGAGATGCCCGGCGCGGCAGCGGCGGTCGAGTGGTCGGTGTGGAGCACGACCGCCCGGCTCGTGGTGACCGAGCCCGGCGCACTGGCCGCCGCCCGGGAGATCGTCGTGGACCATCTCGCGGCCGTTGACGAGGTCGCCAGTCGTTTCCGGGCCGACGCGGAGATCAACCAGCTCGATCACGCCGATGGGACGCCGCAACGGATCAGCCCGCTACTGGCGGACCTCGTCGGTGCGGCGCTCCTCGCGGCCCGGCGCACCGACGGGGACGTAGACCCGACCGTCGGCGGACCGCTCGCCGCTCTCGGCTACGACCGGGACATCACGTTGCTGCCGTCGGACGGCCGGCGGCTGCGGGTAGTGCACCGGCCGGCGCCGGGCTGGCAGCGGATCCGGCTGACCGGGAACACACTGACGCTGCCGGACGACGTGCGGCTCGACCTCGGAGCGACGGCGAAGGCGCAGGCCGCCGACCGCTGCGCCGCTCTGGTCGCCGAACGGCTCGACACCGGCGTGCTGGTCAGCCTCGGCGGGGATGTCGCCACCGCCGGGAACGCGCCGGAGGGCGGCTGGCGCATTCGGGTCCAGGACCGCCCGGGCGAGCCCGCCTGCACCATCACCCTGGCCGCCGGGAGCGCGGTCGCGACGTCCAGCACCCTCGGGCGGCGGTGGCGGCGCGGCGGGCGGCTCCTGCACCACATCCTGGATCCGCGCACCTGCCAGCCCGCGCCGGTGGTCTGGCGGACCGCCACCGTGGCGGCCGCGAGCTGCCTCGACGCGAACACGGCGAGCACCGCCGCGATCGTCCGTGGTTCCGCGGCGGTGGGCTGGCTGCGCCGGCTCGGGATGCCGGCACGGCTCGTCGCCACGGACGGCTCGATCGTCACGACCGCTGGCTGGCCCGCCCCGAGCCGGGCCAAGGTGGCCGGAGCCGGAGTGGCCGGAGCCGGAGTGGCCGGAGCCGGAGTGGCCGGAGCCGGAGTGGCCGGAGCCGGAGTGGCCGGGGTCCGGGTAGACCGGGCCGAGACGGCTCCGCCCGCCGAGGATGGAACCCGAGTCACGTCCGCTGGATCGGCGACACGGCCGAGAGGTTCCGGCCGATGAGCACCGAAGCCCTCTGGTACGCCGCCCGGGGCACGGGCACCACGTGCCTGCTGCTGCTCACCCTGACGGTCGTCCTCGGCATCGTGGCCCGCTCGGGTCGCGGCCTCGCGGGTCTGCCCGGTTTCGCGATCGGCGCCGTGCACCGCGGCGCGAGCCTGCTCGCGGTCGTGCTCCTCGCCATGCACATCGGCACGCTGCTGCTCGACCCGTACGCGAAGCTCGGCATTGCGGATGTGGTCCTGCCGTTCGGCGCCGGCTACCGACCGCTGTGGGTCGGGCTCGGCACCGTCGCCGCCGACCTTCTCATCGCCGTGGTCGTGACCAGTCTGCTCCGCCGGCGCCTCGGCGTGCGCGCCTGGCGGGCAGTGCACTGGGCCGCCTACGGCGCCTGGCCACTCGCCCTCTCGCACGGCCTGGGCTCGGGCACCGACGCCGGCACGCCGTGGCTGCGAGCCGTCGCGATGGCCTGCGCGCTCGCCGTCGCCGGATCCGCGGCCTGGCGCTGCTCCCCCTCCTTCAGGATCCTCCCCCGCCCACACCGGCCCCCCAGCCCACACCGGCCCCCCAGCCCGCGACACCAACCGGCGGCGCCCACAACCATGACCCCCAGATCGGAGCAGACATGACCATCCGCGCTGCCACCGGAGCGGCCCAACCGTCCATCCCCACCGGCACCAGCATCGCCACCGGCACCAGCGACGTCGGCCGCGCCGGCTCCCCTGAGGCCCAGCCCGGGTGGGGGCGCGAGCCCTGGCCCGCGGCCATGCACGCGGTACGGCCCGCGGCCGGCGCGGGCGGCCTCCCCGCGCATCACGTCCCGGCCGGACGGCTGCTGACCGCAGCCGCGTCCGACCTCGCCGCGCACGACCGACAGTGTGGACCGCTGCCCTGGCGCGGCGGACCCGGGCGGTTACTTCCGGAGATCCACGACTCCGGGCTGACCGGGCGGGGCGGCGCGGCCTTCCCCACCTGGCGGAAACTCGCCGCGAGCGCCGAGGGCACCTGCCTCGACGGCAGCCACTCCGGCAGCGCGCACCGGGGCAGCACGCACCGGGGCAGCCAGCACCGGAACGCCGGGCACCGAGCCGACCGGTACCGCAGCAGCGCGCACCCCGTGGTCGTCGCCAACGCCGCCGAAGGGGAACCCGAGAGCGCCAAGGACGTCACCCTGCTCACCGTGGCGCCCCACCTCGTCCTCGACGGCCTGCAGCTCGCCGCGGAGGCGGTCGGGGCCGATGACGCCTTCGTCTATCTCAAACCCGGTCCGGCGGTCACGGCGGTCCGGCGGGCGCTGGCCCAACGGCGGGCCGCGGGCTGGGACCGGTTCACCGTCCAGATCCGGGAGGCGCCGGAGACCTTCGTCGCCGGGGAGGCATCGGCCGTCATCGCAGCGCTGGAGGGAGGGGCGGCCCGGCCGCGCGCGCACTGGCAACCGCTCGCCGAGGCCGGTTTCCACGGCCGTCCGACCCTGGTGCAGAACGCCGAGACACTCGCGCACCTCGCGTTGATCGCCCGGTGGGGAGCCAGCTGGTTCCGCTCGGTCGGGACCGCCGAGGAACCGGGCACGTTCCTGGCCACCGTGACGGGAGCGGTCGCCGCGCCCGGTGTCGTCGAGGTGCCGTTCGGCACCCCGCTCGGCACTCTCGCGCAGCTCGCGGGCGGCTTCACCGAGCAGGTCGGGGCCTTCCGGGTCGGCGGTTACAGCGGTGCGTGGCTGCCCGGCGGCCCGGGAGCGACGATCGCGATGTCCCGGGCGGCGCTGGCGCCGTGGGGTGCCGCACCGGGCACCGGAGTGGTCGCCGTCCTCCCGGCCCGGGGCTGTGGGCTCGTCGAGACCGCGCGCATCGTCGGGTACCTGGCCGCGCAGAACGCTGGCCAGTGCGGGCCATGCGTCAGCGGGCTGCCCCAGCTTGCGGACGCCGTGGCCGGGATGGCCCGAACGGATGGCGGGTCCGGCGGCCCGGTGCAGGGGGCTGGCGATCCGGGACAGTCCGCCATCCGGGCGCTGCGCCTCGCCGCCCTGGTCGCCGGTCGCGGCG
>NZ_MRUJ01000148.1:0-12018 GCF_002099325.1 Frankia sp. KB5
CGGCGGACCCGGGCGGTTACTTCCGGAGATCCACGACTCCGGGCTGACCGGGCGGGGCGGCGCGGCCTTCCCCACCTGGCGGAAACTCGCCGCGAGCGCCGAGGGCACCTGCCTCGACGGCAGCCACTCCGGCAGCGCGCACCGGGGCAGCACGCACCGGGGCAGCCAGCACCGGAACGCCGGGCACCGAGCCGACCGGTACCGCAGCAGCGCGCACCCCGTGGTCGTCGCCAACGCCGCCGAAGGGGAACCCGAGAGCGCCAAGGACGTCACCCTGCTCACCGTGGCGCCCCACCTCGTCCTCGACGGCCTGCAGCTCGCCGCGGAGGCGGTCGGGGCCGATGACGCCTTCGTCTATCTCAAACCCGGTCCGGCGGTCACGGCGGTCCGGCGGGCGCTGGCCCAACGGCGGGCCGCGGGCTGGGACCGGTTCACCGTCCAGATCCGGGAGGCGCCGGAGACCTTCGTCGCCGGGGAGGCATCGGCCGTCATCGCAGCGCTGGAGGGAGGGGCGGCCCGGCCGCGCGCGCACTGGCAACCGCTCGCCGAGGCCGGTTTCCACGGCCGTCCGACCCTGGTGCAGAACGCCGAGACACTCGCGCACCTCGCGTTGATCGCCCGGTGGGGAGCCAGCTGGTTCCGCTCGGTCGGGACCGCCGAGGAACCGGGCACGTTCCTGGCCACCGTGACGGGAGCGGTCGCCGCGCCCGGTGTCGTCGAGGTGCCGTTCGGCACCCCGCTCGGCACTCTCGCGCAGCTCGCGGGCGGCTTCACCGAGCAGGTCGGGGCCTTCCGGGTCGGCGGTTACAGCGGTGCGTGGCTGCCCGGCGGCCCGGGAGCGACGATCGCGATGTCCCGGGCGGCGCTGGCGCCGTGGGGTGCCGCACCGGGCACCGGAGTGGTCGCCGTCCTCCCGGCCCGGGGCTGTGGGCTCGTCGAGACCGCGCGCATCGTCGGGTACCTGGCCGCGCAGAACGCTGGCCAGTGCGGGCCATGCGTCAGCGGGCTGCCCCAGCTTGCGGACGCCGTGGCCGGGATGGCCCGAACGGATGGCGGGTCCGGCGGCCCGGTGCAGGGGGCTGGCGATCCGGGACAGTCCGCCATCCGGGCGCTGCGCCTCGCCGCCCTGGTCGCCGGTCGCGGCGCGTGCCACCACCCGGACGGCGCGGCCCGCCTCGTGCACAGTGCGCTGCGCACGTTCGTCGACGATATCCGGGCGCACGCCGAGGGCCGCTGCCTCGGCTCGGCGTGCGCATCCTGACCACACCCATCCCGACCAGGCAACGTCGACGAAGAATCCACAGGGGAGACAGATGCCATGAACACCACAGATGCCATGAACACCACAAACGCCGGCGCGGCAGCCGGCCCGGCCCGGCTGTGGATCGACTGGACGGCGTGTGACGGCCGCGGCTGGTGTGTCGAGCTGCTACCCGAGCTGCTGACCCGCGATCCAGCGGGTTATCCGCTGGCTCGCGGGACGACCGGACAGTCGACCCGAAAAATCACCGTCTCCACGGAGCTGATCGAGCATGCTCGTCGGGCGGCGGATGCCTGTCCCCGGCTCGCGCTACACCTGCTCGCCGGCCAGGAACAGGGGTAGCCGGGCCCGGCGGCCGATGTCCGCTGTCTCGCTCGCTACGCTACCGCCGCATTACCACTTTGCTAAAGCCGCGCTACCGCTACCTGCCTGGGTAGCTGGCGGCCGCGAGGGCGAGGATCTCCTCACGGTCCTCGGCGAGCAGGAATCCGGTCGCGATCGCGTCGTCGGTGGCCCGGGTAAAAGCGGCGCGATAGTCCGCGGCGCCGGCGGGGTAACGGGCGGCGAGTGTGGCGGAATCCAGCGGCCGGGTGGAGCCGAAGATGGCGGAGGCGTCGGTGGGGTTCTGCCCCAGGCCGGACAGGACGGCGATGGGAACGTCGACCCAGGGAGTGCGCACGCCACCACGGGCGATGCCGTCCGCATCACGGAGAAGTACCGCTGGATCCGTCGCGGCGGTTAGCAGGTGGGGCGCGGACGGGGGCGCGACACCATAACGGATCCAGTCGTCCAGCGCGGCAATCGCGGCCTGGGCGACATAGTGCTGCTGCGGTCCGCTGTTGATCGCGGCGGTGAACGGGACGCCGAAAGGGGCGGCGCTGGGCACCAGAAGGCGTACCAGCTCCGCGGCAGGCAGCGCACCGTCGTCCCGGAAACCAGCCTTGAGCGTGTAGGTGTCGACGTGCGCCGCACCGGCGATCTCCCAGAGCCGAAACCGGTCGCTATCGGGTTGGCGGGCGCCCACGGCGCCAAGCACGCCGACGACGTCGGTCTCGCTCTGCACGACCATCACGGGCACCGCGACGTCCGTGCGCAGCCGGACATCCCCGGCCAGGGTCGGGCCGCCCCGACCGTCGAGGGACGCCGTGGTCCCCGGGCGGCCCTGGATCAGGTAACCGTCGAAACCGCCATGGCCACCGCCGGCGGCACGGCTCCTATCGCGGTCACCGCCGTCACCGTCCCGCGCCGCGATGGTGTTTACATAGGTCACCAGAAAGAACGCCGCCTGGGATGCGCCCACGGCGATCATCCGCGCCGGACGAAGGTGATCGAGGAGACCGCGACGCACGGTTTCCCCGGCCTGACGGAAGATGTCGAAGCTGTACGCGTCACCGGGATGGGACAGAATCGCGTAACGGGTGGGATCGGCGCTCTTAAGCGACGGCACGATCGGCCACCAACCGGTGCCGCGTTGCTCCCCGGCACCATCTTCGCCCGCATCGCCGCCGTCCGCAATACCGCCGTCCGCAACGGCCCTCGCTTCGACACCGGCCCCTTCGGCGGTGTCGATCCCATCGATGCCGATGCGTTGCGCCGACACCCCCACCCAGGCGAAACCGGCGCGGAGCAGATGCCGATGCGTCGTGAGCCATGCGGCGGCGGCGTCCATTCCGGCAGAGACGTTCAACCATTCCACGACGGCCGTGCCGTTGAAGGCGGTCGGGTCGGCAGGCCGGTAGACGATGAGACGGGTCCGAAACGGCGCCTGACCGGCGACCACCACGTCCCATCTGCCATCAGAGGTGATCGGACCCGTCGCGGCATAGGAGTCGGCGGTTCCGCTCACGAAGAACTCCTCCGCCAGATAGCCGATGGAGGCCAGATCGAAAGACGTCGAGATCAGGCTCGCCTGGCCGGCGATCGGCCCGTCGACTCGCACCGACGCCATCTCCATCAGCTCCATCGATTCGGTTCCTCTCGCGCTCGCCGCACGGATCCACGATCCATCGTGCCGCACGCGAGCGCATCGAACCGATGGCCGCCGTTGCTCAGATGTCATATTCCGGGGACTTTTGACCCGTGACCGGGACATAAATCACGATCCGATGGTCAGGAGCCTCGTGGTCCGCGCGGGCCTCGATGAGGCCGCGTGGAGAGGTGCCACCTCCGAGCCGGTGTGCGGTTTCACTCCGCGGGACGCGCCTGGCATGCCGCGGACCACACCGCACATCGAGAATGGGTACGGGTACGGCGCCATCGGGCCACTCGTTGGACCACCCGTTGGACCACCCGTCGGACCACTTTGCCCCGGCCGTGCGGCCCGCTCGTCCCTCGACGGCGGGCCGCACGTGCGCGGATGCGGCTCAGTGGCCGTGCGCAACGGCGCGGCGCAGGACCACCCGGTCGAACTCCTGACCATGCTCGTCCAGGCCCCGGATGGTCAGGGTGGAGTACCCGCCGGGCCGGCCCGGATCGGACTCGGCAGCCACGAAGGCGTAGTCGTCGAAACGGGTCCGCGACCAGTTGATGGACTCCGGTGCCTTCGTCCCGTCGGCCTGCCAGACATAGCTGTTCGGCACAACGTTCGAGCCCGGTACGATTTTTCCTCGGTAGGACTCCGGCTCACCGGTCTGGAACTGGTAGCGGGGCCGTCCCGCGCTGCCCGCGACGATGTAGGTGGTGCCGTCCTTCGCGGGTTCGATCGTCGAGCCGTCGGGCGCCTCGCGGGTCGGTGCGTTCGCGCGGATCGGGTCGGTGCGCTCGTACAGGTGGTTGTGACCCTGCAGCACGAGGTCGACCTGGTAACAGTCGAACAACGGCGCCCAGGCGCCGCGGACGCCGCCGTCGCTGGCGTGCTGCGCGGTCGTCGAATAGGCGCAGTGGTGGAAGAAACAGACGATGAAATCGATATCCGGGTCGTTCCGGTAGCCCTTCAGCGTGCTCTCGACCCAGGACGTCTGCGCACCGTTCGAATATCCGGTGTTCGCCTTGATCTCATAACTGAGGTCGTTGGCGTCCAGCGAGAGCACGGCCACGTTGCCGTGGACGAAGGAGTACACGCTCGGGCAGCCCTGAGGCCCCCCGCCTGGCAGGTCCAGGCGGGCGAGGTGGCCGCCGTAGCCGTGCGGGGAGTAGAGCGCCTCCATGTCATGGTTGCCGGTGGCGAACATCCACGGCGTGCGGGCACTGCTGACCTCGATGTCGGCCAGGTAGACGTCCCAGACGGTCGGGTCATAATTGTCGAAACCGGTAGGAGATACGCCGGCGGCCGTCCGCTTGGGCGGCCTTCCCTGACCCGATGGGTCCGCGTAGCTGATGTCCCCGGCGAGCAGGTGGAACACCGGGTCCTGGCGGGCGATGGCCGCGGTGACAGCCGACGCGTGGGCGACCATCGGGGCGTTGTCGGCCTTGTAGTAATTGTCATCGAACACACCTTTCGGATCGCCCGGCGGGGTGGTGTTCGAACCGTGGTCGCCCATCATCGTGAACCGGAACGGGCCGCCATGGCGTCCCTTCCGGTGTCCGGTGCGGACCGCCTGCACGGGGGTGGCTTCCCCACCGGGAATCCGGAAACGGTAGTAGTATTCCCGGCCCGGCGTCAGATTGTCGAACGCCGCGTGCACGTAGTACTGTTCGACGGCGAGAATCGAGCCGTCGGCCTGGGGGACCTGGGACAGCAGCGGTCGGATCTCCGCCTCGACCGTGCCGCCGAGACCGCGTCCCGGCCCGATATCGACCAGAACCTTGCCGCGGCCCGGGTTACGCGACAACTGCGCCGCCAGCCGAAGCTGCCGGGACGGATCGGCGCCGAAGGCGGTGTGCCTGCCGCCCACGAGCAGGGGACTGTCGTTCGTGGCGGCGTAGGCGGCCCGGCCGAACGGCGTGCCGAACAGGCTCGCCGCGCCGGCACCAGCCAGACCGCCGAGCAGAATCCCGCGTCGGCTGACCGGCCGCCGCCGGAGAAAGGTCTGGAGCCATTCGTACTGCTCGGCGATTGTCATGTCCTCGGCCATACCGGCCGGAACACCCGACGCCACCACTTCGCTGGGAGGACTCACAGGCATACCGCTGAAAGTAGGCCCGTCGCCTGTCGAATATTGCAAATACACGGTGGCGAACCACCGAAATATTTGTAAACATCGCGGGAGGACTTCCCTGGCCCTGGCGGAGTCAGCCTGCTGACGGGCATCAGCCTGCTCTATGATCATCCTGTTCCTGATTCCTGCCGGCAGCCGTGCCCAGTGCGCGGGTACGGCCCATGGTTGGGCCGTACCCGCTCGGGCATCCGCCAGGTATTCCCGAACGGGTATCTCCCGCGGGTGGCTCCGGCTGGCGTTTCCGTCAGCCGGAGCCACCCGCACGCAGGGCGCACTCAGCGCCGCTCAGCCGGCATCGTTCAGCCGGCATCGTTCAGCCGGCGCCGAAGAGCCCCTGCGCGAGAAAGCCGCCCGCGGGCGCCGCGGGCGGGACGGCGAACAGGGCACTGGAGGTGTGCCGGATGAAGGTGTTCAATGCGTCGCCGGCCGCGAGGGTCCGCTGCACCGCGACGAACGCCGTACGCGGGTCGGCCTGGTAGGCCGCGAAGAACAGGCCGGCGTCCGGCTCGCCGGCTGAGTCCAGGCCGTCGTCATAGGAGTAGCCGCGACGAAGCATGGCGATCCCACCGTGGAACGACGGGTGGGACAGCCGGACATGGGCGTTGCCGGCGATCGCGAGACTGCCGTCGGCGGCGCGGGCAGTGAAGTCCGGCTGGATGGTCTCAGCGCCGCCCTGCCCCACCGGCGGTGCCGAGAGCGCGGTACCGTCGGACTTACGGCGGCCGATGACCGCGCTCTGAGCCGTCTCGTCCAGCCGCGCCCAGGCATCGAGCAGCATGCGGATACGCCGGCAGACCAGGTAGGACCCGTCCCGCATCCATTCCGGCCCGCTGGACACCCACACCGCCCGGTCGAACCGCGGCGTGCCCGGTCCCGGGTTGTCCGTGCCGTCGATCTGCCCCATCAGGTTGCGTGGGGTGGACCCGGGGTTGAACGCGGCCGCCGCGGAACGAAGGAATCCCCGCTGGATCCAGYGGGGCCTGGCATCCTGAGCGGCGAGACGACGCATCTGCCGGGAAGCCGAGACCGCGACCATCGGATCCTCGGCGCAGACCTGCACGCCGAGATCCCCGCCACTGCGCGCCAGATCGAGCTGGTCACCGGGCATCGCGGGAATGTCCGCGAACTCCGCGGGTATCTGCGCGTCGAGACCGGCGCGGCGCAGCGCGGACGCGCCGAGCCCGATGGTGATCGTCAGCCCCGCCGGTCCGAGTCCCTGGGTGTCCCGCTCAGCGCCGTCGAGCGGCTCGCCTCGCATCAGCACCGCGGCGGCGGCCGTCCAGGTGCGCAGCACCGCGGCGAGGGATGTGCGGACCGCGGCCGGGCCGGACGTCGTCAGGTCGTAGGCGGTGAAGACGAGCTGCGCGGGAGGGCGGTCGGCGATTCCGGGCTGGTGACGGCCGTCGCCCACCACCCCGGCCAGCGCCTCACGACGGACCGCGGCGACGCGGTCCGTCCCGCCCGACTGGTCCTCCTGGGGACGTTCCGCGGCAACGGCGACACCGCCGTCGAGGGCCATGACTCCCCCGAGGCCTCCCCCGATCGCGATACCACCGCCGAAGCCGAGCAGCCCGGCGCCCCGCAGCACCCTGCGGCGGTGGGGACCGATCGGGCGGTTCTCCCGGACCGCATCCGTCGCATCGGCGACATCCGTTACATCGGCAGCGTCCACAATGTCCGACACGCCCGCCCTACCGGCTCTATTGGACATACCAGTTTCAGCCATACCGGTTCCATCCGTCCTGTCGCTCACGGGATCCATACCGGCGCCGCGGTGAGATCCGACATCATCCTCGGGCCGGCAATCCTCGGGCCGACGTCAGGGCGGCGATTGTCACCGGAGGACACCCGGGTGAGCCGTCCGGTGAGGTGTTCGCATGGATCATAGGGCAGTTCCGCGATGTCCGTGAGGTGCATGTCCCGCATAGTGACTGTCGAACCGCACTCAGCGCCGCCCATCCCGGGCCTAGAGACGTCGTGTCGTCGAACGTTTACACATAGATACAGAATGAAGCGGAAATGCCGAACGGCCTGCCAACGGGCGACACGAGGAACCGATCAGCGTGCGGGAACGACGACGTCACCGACGCGCGGGACCATGCCCGGCCYGGCGGATCTCACCGGTCGCAGAGGTTCGGGTCGCKGCCCCAGCCACGCAGCACGTTCTTCTCGATCTTTCCGGTGGAAATCTTCGGCAGCTCACGGAAGATGATCTGCCGTGGAGGGCGCCGTCAACCACCGCGGGGCGCTCGGCGAACGCCCCAGCCGACCTTGACTAACCCTCCGCGCTTCTCCGGGCGACGGGTTCGCCCCGGCGACGGGCCAAGCCCCACCGTGCACTCGAGTTCAGTCCGCGCAGCGCCCTGCGCACGGCCGGGTGCTGGCTGACACGGTGCACCGGGTAGCGCCACGGCGGCTGTTCGCCCTGGCGCGACGCCATCGAGTAGGCGAACGACACCGGATCCTGATCGAGGTATGGGTCCACCCGTTCGAACCAGGCCATGCTCGTCCGCGCCGCCGCCTGCAGAGGACCCAGGGCCGCCCGGCCCCGCCGGTCGAAATCTCGCAGCGCGGCCGGCAGATCGCCGCCGCTGTCGTACATGCTCTGCGCGAGCGCGACCGCATCGACGATCGCGAGCGCCGTGCCCGACCCGAAGGCGAAGTGCGTGGTGTGGGCGGCGTCACCGATCAACACGACGTTGTCGTGGTACCAGCTCCGATTGGTGACATCGGCGAAGCGCAGCCACCGCGCCGCCCGGCCGCGGCACTGGCTGATCAGCGGATGGCCGTCCAACGGACCAGAGAAGATCTTTTCCAGCATCCGCGGCGCGTCCTCAGCGCTCAGGAGATCAAGGCCGAGTCCCTTCCACGTCCGCTGGGAGCATTCCACGATGCAGGTGCTGACGCCGACGCTGGACGGATAGGCGTGGAACCAGATCCATCCCGCGGAGGTCCGTTCGAAGGCGAAGGTGAAGCTGTCGAAGCGCTTGTCGGTGCCGAGCCAGATGTACGGGTTACCGCCGATCTCGACCTTGGTACCGAAATCGTCCTGGGCCAGCTGGCGCACCCGGCTGTTCGCGCCGTCGGACGCCACGACGAGATCGGCGTCGGCATACGGGCGCAGGTCGTCCACCTCGTGCCGGTACTCCACCTCGACGCCGAGATCGGTAGCCCGCCGGGCGAGGATTTCGAGCAGCGCGGCCCGCTGCAGGCTGAAGCCGTAGCCGGTGAGATATGCCGCCGACGATCCGCCCAGACTGATCCGCTGTTCCTGCCAGAGAGTGGACGCAGCCCGCAGGGCACGAGCGCTGCCTGGGTCGTTGCGGAAAAGGACGTCCAGAAGGTTATCCCAGTACACGACCCCCCAGCCGTAGGTCGCCCCGGGCGGGTCGCGTTCGAGGACTATGATCTCCTGGCTGGCATCACGGCGTTTCGCCGAGATAGCGAAGTAAAGTCCTGCCGGTCCGCCCCCCACACAGACGATCCTCACCGCAGGTGCCTCCTCTGTGTTCCTCCTCGGCGTGACCCGGACGGCGGGTGGCAACGACCGTTCGCCGGCTCGTCACCACCGTCGCCCCGGAGAGGAGCACCGCCAGCGGATGTCGTGGTGCCCACTTGTCGGGTTGCCCGGTTTCCCCGCATTGTCGGGTTACCCCGCGTTGTCGGGTTTCCCGGTTTCCCCGCATTGTCGGATTTCCCGATTGTCGGGTTGACCGATCGTCAGATTGCTGGTCGGGTTGCTGGATTGTCGGGAGCCGGGATCACCAGCCACCCCAACGACCCCAGCCACCCCAACGACCCCAGCCACCCCAACGACCCCAGCCACCCCAGTGGCCCCAGCCGCCCCAGTGGCCCCAGCCCCAGCCCCAGCCCCCGAAGAAACCGGTGACCTGCCGGAACGAGCCCTCGGCCCGGAGCGTCGGTGCCTCATATGTTGCTTTCATGCCGGATTCCTCCGTCCGACTTCGACTTATTCGATCCATGTAACTCTCGGCGATCAAGACGACACCGTGGCTGCCGTCGGCGTCCCAGCTCCGACCTCCACTTACCGCCTGTGACCAACCATCTTCGATTCTGCCCCTTTGCTGTCCATTGCTGGTTCATCACTGGTTCGGTGGCACCGGCGGGAGTCGCGGTGGAGACGGGCGCCGATCAAGAAGATCATCGCCGTAGCCGGCCGAAGCCCCGACTCACGGGCCGGCAGCCGTCGAAGGTCCCACGCCGCATCGAAGGCGCCCTGCGGGGCCGGACGGGAGCGTTAGGCGACGTCGCGGTCGCGCGCGTCCTCGGGCAGCAGGGTGCGCAGGCCCAGAATGATGTTGGTGATCCCGAACTCGAAATCCTCCGGGACGGTGACGCCGGAAGGCTGCGCCGCCGCGGGGACCGCCGCGGCCGGATCCTCAGCCGGCCGCTCGGTGAGCAGGAAGCCCCGGGTGTATGTCGAGAGCGTGAAGAAAGCGTGCCAGGCCAGCGACGACGGGAATCCGGCATCCCGCAGCCCAGCCAGCAGTTCCGCCGCCCGCGGCCAGGAGGTGATGGTCTCCTGGTAGGTCAGACTACCGATACGACGTGCAATCAGGTCGCATTTCAGGTCGTCGACGGCGAGCAGCGCATAGAAATTTTTGAAGAACTCGCGGAGCACGTCCTCCCAGGCGTCACCGCGGAGGGCAGGCATGCTCTCATAGAAAGAGACGAGTGCTTCCTCGGCCATGGCATCGAGGAGTTCTCGCTTACTCTTGAAATACCAGTAGATGCTGGTGACACCGACGTCGAGATACGCGGCCAGGCGGGGCATGCTCAACTGATCTACCGGCGTGTCCCGACAAAACTCGAAGACGCCCGCCAGAATCCCCGGGGCATTGATGGATCCCCGAGCACGCCGCGACCGGGGGCGCTTCGAGCCCGTGTTCGCCGAGGGGGGCACGCGCTAGCCTCCGCATCGTGGGGATGGCCCGGGAACGGCCCCGCCGCCCAGGACCACACCGAGTATCCTACCGGATGGTTCTCCGGATGGCGTGAGACATCTGCCGCATCCGGCGGGTGCAGTGGTTGGCCCAGGGCCAGACGGCAGGATAGTCCAGACCACCACAAGGCCACCCCGCCGAAGGCCGGCCGGACCGTCCCGCCCGGCACACCACACGCCACCTCCGGCGCCGTCGCCCCGCCGCAATCCGCGCTCTTACCACCGCCCTCCCCATCACCCCCAACCCACCGACACCCCCCACCCGCCCAAACCGGACACCCACCTCAGTTCCACCCCACACCCACTCCGACCCACGCCGAATCCACCAGCTCAACACCACACACCTACACTGACCGGAACAGTCACTGACCGGAACAGTGCGGCATCGCGACTCCACCCACCAGGCGACCGAAGACCAACACCAGGAGGGTGAAAATGGCCATTCCGCGGCGCCAGGCAATCAGGATCGGCGCTTATCTCCTCAAACAGAAACTCGCCAGACGGGACAAGTTCCCGATCACCCTCGAACTCGAACCCCTGTTCGCATGTAACCTCGCCTGTGAGGGCTGCGGCAAGATCCAACATCCCGCGGACGTGCTGAAACAGCGCATGCCCGTCGAGCAGGCGCTCGCCGCCGTCGACGAGTGCGGCGCCCCCGTGGTGTGCCTGGCAGGCGGCGAACCGCTGATGCACCCGCAGATCGAGGACATCGTGGCAGGCCTGGTGAAACGTAAGAAGTTCATCTACCTGTGCACGAACGCCCTCCTGATCCCACGCAAGATCGACAAGCTGCGTCCGTCACCGTACCTGTCCTTCGCGGTACACATCGACGGCCTCGAGGAACGCCATGACAAGTCCGTGGCCAAGCCGGGCGTGTTCGCCCAGGCCGTGGACAACATCAAAGAGGCGCAGCGCCGCGGCTTCCGCGTCACCACGAACACCACGTTCTTCAACACCGACACCCCTCAGACCGTGATCGAGGTGTTGGACTTCCTCAACAACGACCTCAACGTCGACGGGATGATGCTCTCCCCCGCCTACGCCTACGAGAAAGCCCCCGACCAGGACAGCTTCCTCGGGGTCAAGGAAACCCAGGAACTGTTCCGCAAGGCGTTCGCCGACGGCCGCCGCAAGAACTGGCGGATCAGCCACTCCCCCCTGTTCCTGGACTTCCTCGAAGGCAAGATCGACTTCCCGTGCACGGCCTGGGGCATTCCGTCCTACTCCCTGTACGGCTGGCAGAAGCCGTGCTATCTGATGGGCGACGGCTACGCCAAGACCTACCAGGAACTCCTTGACACCACCGACTGGGAGGCCTACGGACGAGGCCGCGACCCACGCTGCGCGAACTGCATGGCACACTGCGGCTACGAACCGACCGCCCTCGCGGCGACCCTGTCCTCCCTGCGGGAATCCATCCGCGCGGCCCGCTGAGACCGGCCCCCGGACCACCGGCCAGTCCGGGAACACCGRCCAGCCCCGGGAAACGACCTCGGTGCCGGCGTCCACATCCTCCGGGCGGAGGGCGACGGCCGCCRCACCGAGGTCCTCCACCACCAGACACCCGGCTCAGATGTGCCGGGAAGGGYGGCATAAGCGGGATCCGACCCGAAACCGCATTATGATCCAATTATGACCACTGGCGCCCCGACGCTCACCCACCGTCCCCTCGCCGGTCCGACGTCGTGGGCCGCGGC
>NZ_MRUJ01000149.1:0-8985 GCF_002099325.1 Frankia sp. KB5
CCGGAAACCGGGAGTCCTTGCGTGTCCAGTAGTCCACCGCCTGGCGAGTGATCTTGAGTTGGAACGCGATGTCCCCGATGCCGACCAACTGCTCACCGTCGTCCACGCGGAACATCGTAACCACTTTGCTCTTCCTCAAGAACCTCGCTAGGGTCTAATTTGCTGAGTAGCAAATAGATGGAGGAGGAAACCATGCCCCCCACCCCGCGCCGCCTGGATGAGGTCCGGGCGCTGTTAGACCGGGACGAGGACTACGACGAAGATCCGGTCGGCGATCCGCCGATCACGGTGAGCCGCTACCGGGCGTCGATACGGGCGCTCCTGGCCGCCCGGGTACCGGAGCCCGGGATACTCGCTTCTGCCTGGTCCCAGCGGGAGACGGATGCCTTCCTGGCGGGAAGCCGGGCGACCCTGCGCCTGGTCGTCGAGATAATCGGGCACGCCCTAGCGGCGGCACCCACCGGAGACGGCAGCGGCGGCGTAGATTGACCGGCGGCGAGCGGGCGGCCAAGCGGCCGGGTGGCCGGGTGGCCGCCCGCTCGGTAGCATGCCGGCGGCCATCGGGAAGTAATAAGCACACTCCGGGCAGCCCGCCGAACAACGGCCGGCCCTAACCCGTACCCGGCCGGAGTCCAATCCCGCATCCAATCCTGCAAACGATTCACCCGAAGCACTGTCGGGATCGCGACACCAGACCGCGGCACCAGGCCGTATCCCGCGCCGGGACCTCCGTTGCGAACAACCTGCGCCACACGAGGGGAAGATCATGGGGGCCACAGAGCCGCACGACGACAAGCTGTTCGACGACGAACGCGAGATCGGTTGGGGTGACGAGTCATTGTCCGAGGAAGAGGACCCGGACATCGAACGACTCCTCGCCGATCTTCCACCGCACCACGTCGACCGCTGATCCGGCGGCGAACCCACTCGTCACCACCAGCCCCCGCCACCAGGGCGAGAAAGTGCACCACTCGGCACTTTCCTGGCGCAATTATGGGGCGCCGGGTGCGGTTTGCCAGGAACGATCCGTGCCGGGTACCCAGCCAGCGGGGCGGCGTCCGCGCAGTTGGGCAGGACGTGAACKGGCAACCCGAGCCTGTCCTGGAGGACCCGCGCCGCTGATACCGCACGGGCGGAGAATTCTCACTCACGGTGATGATTGTGGGACGTGTCACCGCCGGGAGGAGCCTCGGTTCGAATTCCAGTCGGCGGTTGGCGCCGGTATCTCACCGAATCCCAATCCGACGACCGGCTCCGGCCCAGGTACCGTAGGGGGGTACCTGGACGGGAAGGCGCGATGGATGCACGGCTACACCAACACCAAGGACGATTACACCGCTCGGCTTCGCCGCATCGAAGGCCAGGTCCGGGGGCTACAGCGCATGATTGCCGAGGACAAGTACTGCATCGACATCCTCACCCAGGTCTCGGCGACGACCCGGGCGTTACAGTCGGTCGCCCTCGGGCTCCTCGAGGACCATCTGACGCACTGCGTGACGCACGCCGCCGCCGAAGGCGGTCCGGTGGCCGACGAGAAGATCCGGGAGGCGTCGGCCGCGATCGCGCGGCTCGTTCGGTCCTGACCACGGCGGTTGCGGTGAAGGCGGTTGCGGTGAGACGACGGACATCGCTTTCGAGGTTCGTCGAGGTCCCCGGGTCGGGTGCTGCGCAGGTCATCCTCGCCTGTTCACCTTCACGGAATATGCCTCCTGGATCTCGCAGGTTACGCCGGACGGCCCCGGACCGGGGCCTGCCGGATGGCGTCGGCCGGGTAGYGTCGGCCGGGTGACGAGCGAGACCGACGGCACCGCGGTGCCCGCCAACGGTGCGGTCGACCGCACCGCGTCGGTGCAACGGATCTGGCTGGACGACCGGTCCTGGGTCGACGTCACGCGCGGATGGCTACGCGAGGCCGACCAGCTGTACGAGACCCTGCATGCCGAGATCCCCTGGCGACAGGGAACCATGTGGCGTTACGAACGCCACGTCACCGAACCACGGATGAGCGCCTGGATCCCGCGGGGTCGGCCGGTCGCCTTTCCCGCCCTGCTCGACGCCTACCGGACCCTGCGGCGGACCTACGGCGTGGAGTTCGACGGCTTTGGCCTGTCGCTGTACCGGGACGGAGCCGACGGCGTCGCCTTCCACCGGGACCGCGAGATGCGCTGGCTCGACGACACGGTGATCGCCATCCTCACCCTCGGTGCCCGGCGACCGTTCCTGATCAAGTCTCGCCACCTGCCGCCCGGCCGACGGATCCTCAACGACCCGGAGGCATCCGGCGCTCGCGACCTCTCCCCGGCCGGCGGTGATCTGATCGTGCTGGGAGGTCGGGCCCAAGCCGACTGGCTGCACGCGGTGCCCAGGGTCCCGGAGCACGTCGCCGGACGCATCTCGGTCCAGTGGCGATGGACGTCCCGGACGGGCCGCCCGGAACAGGGCCCCGGTTACGGCGCCGCGCGCCACTTCTCGCGATAGCCGCCGCCTGCCGGCTCCCCGAGGCATCCTCACCTGCCCGCACCCGCGRCACCACCACCAGCAGCAGGCCGGACATCACGAGGAACGCGACCAACCCGGCCGGTCACCGGGCGGGCCGGTCACCGGGCGGGTCAGTCACAGGGCGGGTCGTAGTGCCGGTGACCGAGGTAGGTCCGCCACTGCTCCCGATTGATGCGGCCCTCGGCCCTGGCACAGATCTCGTCCTCGGCCGCGAGCAGGTCGAGCTGCCAGAGACGGACGGCGTCACCGGCTACGACTGCGAGGACGCCCTCATGTCCCAGAGGTCCGAAGACCGTCGCCGTCGGCGCGGTGCCGACCGGCAGGGTGGCCCGCTGCACCGGCCGGGATGGTGAGCGCATGTCCCAGAGCGTTACCTGACCGGCCGGGGTACTGACAGCGAGGACCCGCCCGTCGGCGGAGAGCGCGATCGAACCGGCCTGGCCTGGCCGGCTCGCGATGGCGGTGAGGCGGTGCAGTCCCCGGGGGCTGTCCAGCCCATAGATCTCCGTCAGCGAGCCGCCGTCGGAGGTACTCGCCACGGCGAGCCACCGGCCGTCCGGGCTGACGAGGAGCTTGCGGACAGTGGCGGGGGCGGTCAGCTGGGCCCGGCGGCGCGGTTGCCCGGCAGCGGTCACATCCCAGACGGAGAGATGGCCTACCCCCCCGACCGCGAGCGAGTCGCCGTCGGGGGTGAAGGCGAGGCTGGTGACCTCCGCCGGCTGGGGCAGCTCGGCGAGGGCGCGAGGATTCTGCGGATGGCCGATGTCCCAGAGACGGACGACGCGATCGGCGCCCGCCGAGGCCAGGGTTCGACCATCCCCGCTCACCGCGACGCTCGCCACCGCACCCGTGTGTCCCCGCAACTCGGCGAGCAGACTCACCCGTTGACCGGTGTTGATCGCCGACTGAAGGTCACCGTCGTCCGTGGACCCGGGCTGGGCCAGCCGCCATAACCGGATCACCCCGTCCGTCCCCGCCGTCACCATGATCGTGGACGCCCGCACACCCGTGGCCGGACCGGATGCGGGTATCAGCGCGACGGCGAGCAGGCCCTTCACCGCGGCCGCCGGGGCGACCCCGGCCGCGAGGGGGCTGCGATCTCCCATGGCCGCGGCCACCGCGGGCAGGTCGGTGATGTAGCGCACCCGGCCAGGGCCGATGATGTTCCACACCGACCCGCCGAAGTCACCGACGATGATCAGATATCGACCATCCGGGGTGATCAGCAGATCGCGGATCGCTCCCGTCGCCGGCCCGATCTGCCGGATGCTCGCATTGACCAGCGCCTCCGCCGCAGCCGAGGTCGGAGCCATGCGGTAGGCCGAGACGGCGAGTTGGCCGGCGAGATCCGGTTCCCGGTCGAGAAGGCGCATCGCGCCACGGGCCGCCTCACGCGACGTGGYCGCCGCGCTGCGCTCCCGCAGCGTATCGACGATCACAACGGTCGAGAGGACGAGCACCGAGACCGCCACGCCGATCGAGAGCACGCGTCGAAGCCACCCGCGGTCCAGGTGATCCCGCGGTGACGATGGTGATGACAAGGCGGAGACATTCCCGGTGCCCTCCTGGACGTAGCTTGCGCGCGCTCTCKCGGCCGCGGTGGGCAGTGGGGCGGGCACACCGGCCAGAGCGGCCGACGGAGCGGGAGACGACGGAGCGGGAGACGACGGACCGGGAGACGACGGACCGGGAGACGACGGACGCATCCGCGGTTCTGCTCCGGTACGGACGGCGCCGAGGGCGACCGCGGCGGCCGGCGGGACGGCCGTGATCTCCGCGGCCGGCGGGACGGCCGTGATCTCCGCGGCCGGCCCGGTCCCGAGCACGGTCACGGTTTCGAGCACGATCTCGAGGCCGTGGATGGCACCGATGGCAGGAGCGGCGAGGTCGCTCGTGCCTACGACCTCCGGTTTCGTCTCGGACTCGACCGTCCGCCTCGTCTGYACCGGCACCAGCGTCTCGATGGCACCCGCCGGCAGGGCGAGACGCCGGGTGGGTTCGACCGCCGGCTCCGCCTCGCTTCGTGTCGGATAGGCCATCAGCTGTTCGAGCAGTTCGGCCGCGGCCGGCCGGCGCTTCGGGTCCTTGCGCATCGCCGCCGCGACCAGCTCTCGCAGCTCCGGGCAGAACACGGACAGGTCGGGTTCCGCGTAGACGGCCCGCTGCAGCAGGACCCGGGGCGTTCCGGCACCGAATGGCGGCCGGCCGGTCGCGGCGAACAACAGCATGCCGCCCCAGGTAAAGACATCCGATGCGACGGTGGCGGTCTGCCCGAGAGCCTGTTCGGGCGTTATGAACGCAAGTGTTCCGATACCGGACGGCGGTCCGCCCGGATTATTGATGCTTACCGCATTCATCGCTCGGAAGAGCCCGAAGTCAACCAGCCGCACTCCCTGCCCGGAAAGAACCACATTGATAGGCTTCAGGTCGCCGAGGAAAATTTCCAATTCGTGCAGTGCGGCCAGAGCCGTCGCCAGYCCGACGGCGAGCCGGTAGGTGTCTGGTCCGGACAACGCTGCGCCGCCGGCGACGGTTGCGGCGAGAGTCGGAGCGTCGATGAACTCCGCGACGACGTATGGGGGGCGAGCGCCCGTGTCGAGGTCGAGGATGGCGGCGAGGCAGGACGGCGCCAACCGGCGGATGTTGTCGAGGTCGACGCGCAGGCGCCGACGGAACTCTGCGTCCCGCCCGAAGGGCGCAGTAATCGTCTTGACGAGGACCGGACGCGCCTCGCCGTTACGTGCAAGAAACACTGGTCCTGTCCTGGCGTCGACCAGCTTCCGTTCAACTGTATACGGACCGATAGTCTGGAGATCAGTCCCGGTGAGCCCAGGGAGGTTGCGCCGGGATATCGCCATACGACGAAACCTCCTACGACTGCACAAACCGGCCGTGYCGGCACGGCGGCGGATCTGGTCGACAAATTCATGTTATCGGCGCGAGCCATGGGCCGGGCGCCCCCTTGTGGTGGTCGAGCACCCACACCCACGCCATCCCGCCTAATGTTGGCGGGAGGCCGGATGCCCGCCGACGGGCGTGGACGATCAGGCGTTCGTCGGCCGGGCGAAGGGCTGCAACCGGGTGACGAGTCCGCGGACCTCGGCCCCGGCCGCAGCCAGGGTCTCCTCGGCGGAGCTGCGGCTGCTGCCCTCCAGCAGGACGTCCAACGCGATCAGCCGCTCCGCGATCTCCGTCATCAGATCAAAGTCGCGAACACGCTGGTGGACCAGTTCGGCCAGCCGCTCGTTCTTCTCGAACAGCTCGACGAAGACGCTGACCTTGGCCCGGAGCAACCAGGGGTCGAAAGGCTTCGCGATGTAGTCGACCGCGCCGACAGCGTAGCCGCGGAACGCGTGATGCGGCTCGCGGTCGATCGCCGTCAGAAAGATGATCGGAGTGTCTCGGGTACGCCCCCGCTGCTTGATCCGGTGCGCTGTCTCGAAACCGTCCATCCCCGGCATCTGGACGTCCAGCAGGATCACCGCGAAGTCGTCCACCAGAAGACGCTTGAGAGCTTCCTCACCCGACGACGCCGTGACGAGATCCTGATCCAGCGAGGCGAGAATCGCCTCCAGGGCCATCAGATTGTCCGCTCGATCGTCGACCAGCAGGATCTTGCTGCGGGGCCRTTCCGTGCTCGGCCCACCTTCGCCGTCGACGGAACCGCCGGTCCGCTCGGTCACCCGCCTGCCTCCTCCTTCGCGATYGCCCTGCCGACCCGTGGTGGGCGTCGCCACCCCTACATGATCACTGATCGCTCCCGGCGGCATCTCACCACCCCACCGATAGCCACCCGAATGCGCACCATACGCGATCTGATCAATACAGATACGACCGCATCACCCCGAGGAGGTGCTCCAGATCCACGGGCTTGGTGATGTAGTCGGTGGCTCCGGCGGTGATGCTCTTCTCCCGATCTCCCGGCATGGCCTTGGCGGTCAGCACCAGGATCGGCAGGTCCGCGAACGCCGGCATGTCACGGATCATCGAGGTCGTTTCGTTGCCGTCCATGCCCGGCAACATCACATCCATCAGCACGAGGTGCACGGGCGGGGTGTCCTGCTGCAGCATACGGATCGCATCATGACCGTTGTCGGCGTAGAGGACCCGCATTCCGTACATCTCCAGCGCGCTGGTGAGCGCGAAGACGTTGCGGACGTCGTCGTCGACGACCAGCACCGTGGTGCCGACCAGGGGATCGGATCCTTCCGATCCCTCGGTCAGCGGGCGGCTGGCGGACTCGGTGGACTCGGTGGACTCGGTGAGGAACGGAGTCCCCACCGTGACGGGCTCGCTCGGCCGCCAGCCCGACGTGAAGGCCGCCGAGCCCTCCGCCGGTCCGCTGGCCGCGGCGGACCAGTGGGCGCCGCCGATCCCACCCGCGTCCCCGTGCCCGGCGGTTCCCCCCGCGCCGGGCCCGGAACGGGTCGGGGACAGGGACGAAGACGAAGACGGGGACGAGGGCGCGAGTGCCGCCGTGCCGAACCGGTCGGCGTCGGGGTTCTGCCATCCGTTCGCGGGCCCGGCATCGCGGCCGGCGGACGGCGCGGGTCCGC
The DNA here is from genome assembly GCF_002099325.1 of Frankia sp. KB5. Lineage (NCBI taxonomy): Bacteria > Bacillati > Actinomycetota > Actinomycetes > Frankiales > Frankiaceae > Frankia > Frankia sp. KB5. The sequence continues at coordinate 7,056 of NZ_MRUJ01000149.1, forward strand.
CACCCGGTTCCGCGTCCACTCCCTCACCCGACCGCCGCCCGAGGTACTGACCCGACGGATCGACGATCATGAGAACGTTGTCTGGCTCGCCCGGCGTGACCCCAAAGGGCGGCGTCTGCGCCGGCGGGGCCGACGGCAGGTAAAGGGTGAAGGTGCTCCCACGGCCGACCACGCTGGAGACCGCGATGGCCCCGCCCAGCAGGCGGGCGATCTCCTTGCTGATCGACAGGCCGAGCCCGGTGCCACCGTAGCGACGCGACGTCGTGCCGTCCGCCTGTTGGAACGCCTCGAAGATCATCCGAAGCTTCTCGACGGCGACCCCGATTCCGGTGTCGGTGACCGCGAACGACAACACCGTGCCCGCGGAACACAGGCTCGGCGAGAGGAAGGGCAGATCCGGCCGGGCGACGGTGACGTCCAGCCGGACGGTGCCGGTGTCGGTGAATTTCACCGCGTTCGACAGGAGGTTCTTCAGCACCTGCTGGAGGCGCTGCTCGTCGGTGACGAACTCGGCCGGCACGTCGGGAGCGAGGTTGACCTGGAATGACAGGCCCTTCTCCTCCGCCACGGGGCCGAAGACCCCGGCGACCGCGTCGCAGAGCGCCGCCGTGCGCACGGTGGTCGCATCGACGTTCATCTTGCCGGCCTCGACCTTCGACAGGTCCAGGATGTCGTTGATCAATTCGAGCAGCTCGGAACCGGCGGAGTGGATCGTCTCGGCGAAGTCGATCTGCTTGCGGGAGAGGTTACGGTCCGGGTTGTCGGCCAGCAGCTTGGCGAGGATGAGCAGACTGTTGAGCGGCGTGCGCAGCTCGTGGCTCATGTTCGCCAGGAACTCCGACTTGTACTGCGACGACAGCGCCAGCTGCTCGGCCTTCTCCTCCAACCCGATGCGGGCCAGCTCGATCTCGTGGTTCTTCTCCTCGAGCAGCGCCGCCTTCTCCTCAAGCTCGTTATTCGTCCGCTGCAGCTCGACCGACTGCGAACGCAGCTCCTGGGTGAGCCGCTGGGACTGGGCCAGCAGCTCCTCCGTCCGCGCGTTCGCCATGATCGTGTTCAGCACCACCCCGATGGTGTCGACGAGCTGGTCGACCAGGGTGAGGTGCAGCTCGGAGAACGGCGAGAACGAGGCCAGCTCGATGACGCCGAGCACCTGGTTCTCGAACACGACCGGCACGACGACCAGGTCGCACGGCGGCGCCTCACCGAGTCCGCTGCGGATGTTGAGGTAGCCGGCTGGTACGTGCTCGACTCGGATACGGTCGCGTTCCAGGGCCGCCTGCCCGATGAGTCCCTCGCCGAACAGGAAGGTGCCGTCCGAGCGGCGCCGGGGCACCGAGCCGTAGCCGGCGACGTAGCGCAGCTTGTCACCCTCGATGAAGTCGAGCAGGTAGACCGTGCCCTGCTGGGCGTTGACCGCTGGCGTCATCTCACTGATGATCATCTGRCAGACCGCGTAGAGATCGCGCTGGCCCTGCATCTTGCTGCCGATCCGGGCCAGGTTGGACTTCAGYCAGTCCTGCTGGGCGTTGACCTCGGTGGTCTCGCGCAGTCGCGCGATCATCTGGTTGATGTTGTCCTTGAGCTCGGCGACCTCGCCCTCGGCCTCCACCGAGATGGACCSGGTCAGGTCACCGCGGGTCACCGCGGTGGAGACGTCGCCGATCGCCCGCAGCTGGATGGTCAGCGTGGACGCCAGCTGGTTGACGTTGTCGGTGAGGTCCTTCCACGTTCCGGCGACTCCGGCTACGGTGGCCTGACCGCCGAGCTTGCCCTCGACGCCAACCTCCCGGCCCACCCGGGTGATCTCCGCTGCGAACGAGGAGAGCTGGTCGACCATCGTGTTGACGGTGTCCTTCAGCTCGGCGATCTCACCCTGCGCGGTCACGGTGATCTTCTGGCTCAGGTCGCCGCGGGCCACCGCCGTGGT
>NZ_MRUJ01000016.1:0-11333 GCF_002099325.1 Frankia sp. KB5
CCTCGGCCTGCCACGCGGATCATGATTATGGTCGCGATTCGGGCCTGTGCCTGTGCCCGGGCCTGTTCATCTCGCTGATCCCGCCTCGCCCCGCCTCCGGAGGTCCGAGCCCGTGTTCTTCGCCCTCACCGACGAGCAGCGCGCGCTCGCCGCCACCGTCCGGGACTTCCTGGCCGACCGCTTCGATCTGACCGCCGTCCGCGCGGTCTTCACCGATCCCGACGGTGACGGGCACCCCCCCGAGCTGTGGAAGGCGATCGGCGAACAGGGCTGGCTCGCGGTGTGCGTGCCCGCGCGGTTCGACGGTCTCGGGCTCGGGTTGCTCGACGCACAGATCATCGCGCGGGCGTTCGGAGCGGGGGTGATCCCGGGGCCCTGGCTGCCGACCGTGCTCGCGGGCGAGGCGGTGCGGCTCGCCGGCTCGGCGGACCAGGCGGCGGCGGTGCTCGCCCCCCTCGCCGCCGGTGACCTGGTGGCCACCGTGGCGCTGCGGGGCCCGGGCGGGGGATACGACCATACCGGCATCGCGGTCCGCGCGACCGCGGGCGGTCGGCTGGGCGGTGTCGCGTCCGGCGTCGAGTATCTCGAGGTCGCCGGGCTCGTGGTGGTCGCCGCCGTCGGCCCCGCCGGGGTCGGGCTCTATCTGCTCGATCCGCGTGGCCCGGGGGTGACGGTCACCACCCAGCGCGGCTTCGACGGCACCACCCGGCTGGCCTCGCTGTCTCTGGCCGACGCGGCCGCGACCCGGCTGCCGGCCTCCGACGCCGCGGTCGCCGCGGACCTGGTCCGTCGTGGCGCCCTGCTCACGGCCGCGGACCTCGTCGGTGTCGCGCGGGCCGCGCTGACCCGGACCGTCGCCCACGACATCGATCGGGTGCAGTTCGGCCGRCCGGTCGGTTCGTTCCAGGCGCTCGCGCACCATCTCGCCGATCTGCATGTCGCTGTCACGATGGCCGAGCATGCGGTGCTGTACGCGGCGCACGCGCTCGACACTGCCCTGCCCGACGCGGAGCTGGCGCTCGCGGTGGCGAAGAGCAAGGCCAACCAGGCCGCCGGGGACGCCACCGCGGCGATGATCCAGTACCACGGGGGGATCGGCTACACCTGGGAACATGACGCGCACTTCTTTTACAAGCGGGCCAAACGCCAGATTCCTGCTTTTGGTGACACCCCTGCGCATCTGGAGCGCATCGCGGTGCTGACCGTCGACGCATTGCCCTGACCGCCCCCGATCCCGCAGCACTCGCAGCGGTGCTGGTCCTTAGCGCGTCAGCGTATGGTCGAACAGCTGCCGGGCCGGGCCCAGGGCCGCCCGGCGGTCGGCGGGAGCCAGCCCGATGCGCGTCCGGCGATCCAGCAGGTCCGCCGGGTCGAGCGCGCCTTCGTCCCGCACCGCGAACAGCAGCTCCGCGCCGGTGACCGGCGTCCCCTCGGCGACGGGTGCCAGCAGGTCGGGGTCGCCGTCGGCCAGGGCCAGCACCCTCGGTGCCTCCGTCCCGTACCGCTCGACCAGACGGCGCGGCGCGGCCACCGTGGCGAGGACCGATCGAGGTGCCGCACCGACCAGGCCGAGTCGCCGGGTACGGCAGGGGCCGGCGTCGAGGTCGCCCACCGCGACGGCGGCGTCCACCGCGTCTGCGGCCATCCGTCGATAGGTCGTCAGTTTGCCGCCGACCACCGTGACCAGGCCGCCCGGGTCGGTCCGCACCAGGTGYCGTCGGGAGAGATCGGCGGTGCGGGCGGCGCTGGTACGGGTGGCGGCGCTGTGGGGAACGACGGTGTGGTCGGTGCCGGTGTGGTCGGTGCCGGTGTCGAGCAGTGGGCGCAGGCCGGCGAAGGCGCCCAGCCGGTCCGCCGGGTCGATGGGGGTGGCCAGCACGTTCGAGACGATGCCCAGCAGCTGCGCGATCTCGTCCTCGTCGGGCACCGGGACGTCGACGACCTCCTCGACCGGCACGTCGGTCAACCCGACGTAGACGCGGCCGTCGTCCTGGGGCAGCACCAGCGCGAACCGGTTCCGTTCACCCGGCATCGGCAGGGACAGCGCCGCGCGGGTCCCGGCCAGGACGGTGGAGCGCAGCACGAGGTGGGTGCCGCGGCTCGGCCGCAGCCGGATCCCCGGAGCCAGGGCCGGCGCCCACACGCCGGTGGCGTTGACCACCGTCCGCGCACGCAGGGTGATCCGGGTACCGGTGAGGGTGTCCACCGCGGTCGCCTCGATCCCACGACAACCGTGCCGGCTCGGGCCGCGGGGTCCGCCGTCGAGGCCGCCGCCGTCGAGGCCGGTCACCCGCAGCCGGGTCAGGATCCGGGCGCCGAATCCGGCTGCGGTCCGGGCCAGCGCGACTACGAGACGGGCGTCGTCGACGAGCTGGCCGTCCCAGTGCAGCACCCCGCCGCGCAGTCCGGCTTCCCGGAGCGCGGGAGCCACCCCGAGCGTCTCCACGGCGGTCAGCCGGCGTGGGCCGGGCAGGACCGCGCGGGGCGTGCCCGCGCCGCGGCGCAGCAGGTCGCCGAGCCACACCCCGGCCTGGACCAGCGCGGCGTTCGACCGCGGTACTCCCGGGGTCAGCGGGGTGAGCATGGGCAGCGCCCGCACGAGATGGGGCGCGGTGTGCCGCATCAGGATGTCGCGCTCGACGGCGCTCTCCCGCGCCAGCGCCACATCTCCGGTGGCCAGGTAACGCAGCCCGCCGTGAACGAGCTTGGAACTCCATCGGCTCGTGCCGAAGGCGAGATCGTGCGCCTCGGCGAGGACGACGGACAGGCCGCGGGAGGCGGCGTCCAGGGCCACCCCAGCCCCGGTGACCCCACCGCCGATCACCAGCAGGTCCACCGGGCCGCCAGCCGCGACGGCGGCCAGCTCCCGTTCCCGCCGCCCGGCGTTCAACGAGGTCGCCGTGGTCGGCGGGAGCGTCAGAACCGTCATGGTGATCCCCCAATGCTCTCCTTGACCGGTTCCGGCGCGAGGTAGCCGCGCAGGAGCCGGCGCAGTTCGGCGGTCCGGGTCGCCGCGGGGACACCGCAGCCGAGGGCCTCGGCGGACAGGACGAAGGACTGCACGACGAGCAGGACCATGAGGGCCAGCGCCGACGGGTCCTCGGGCCGCACGGCGCCGTTCGCCTCGGCGGTGCGGAACTGGCTCGTCAGCAGGTCCAGGATCATCTGTTGGGTGGCGCCACGTCGCTCGATCAGGTACGGGATCAGCAGCTCGGGATCCGTCTCGATGATCCGCAGATAGAGCGGGTTGGTGCGGAACGCCTCCACCGTCGCGATGATGTGCTCGACGAGATCGTCGACCAGCCCGCCGTCCGGAGGCCCGCCGTCCGGAGGCCCGCCGTCCGGCCCGGCCTGGGCCATGGCCGACGCGGCCGTCACAACCTGGGTCCACTCGCGCGTCATCACATCACCGACCAGCGAGCGCAGGTCCGGCCAGCGTCGATAGAGGGTCATTCGGCTCACTCCGGCGCGGCGCGCTACCTCGGTCAGGGTGGTCCGCCGGACCCCGACCGCCAGCAGGGACGCCTTGGCCGCGTCGAGGACGGCCTCCTCGCCGGCGAGAGCCATCCGGCAGCCCTTCCTCCCGCCCGTCGCCACGGGCGCGGGGAGCGGCGCCGCCGCGCGGGATGTGTCATCGTAGGACGAGACCTTGTGACAATGTGACGTTGGCTGTCACACTGTCTCGTAGGAGATTCTACCGAGGCACCACCGGATCGGACAGGCGGTACGCACGCCGATGACGAGCACCGACGAGGCCCACGAGAAAGCCTGTGAGATCGTCCTGGCCGAATCCGTCTGGTGGGGCTGGGGCCCCGCCGAGGCGCATGACCCACTGCCCGATTCCACCCGCCTGCTGCTGGCTCGGCTCGGCATTCCCGCCCGTCCTCGCCCGCCCGTCCCGCTCGCCGAGGTACGCCTGCCCGCGTCGCGGCTGCCGGATCCGGCCCGGGCCGCGCTCGCGGCGGTCGTTGGGGACGGCGAGGTCCGGGTGGACGATGTCGCGCGCATCCGGCACTGCCGGGGCCGCTCGACGACCGATCTGTTGCGCCTGCGGGCCGGGGACGCCTCCGCCGCGCCCGACGCGGTCATCCGGCCCGCCGATCATGACGAGGTGCTCGGCGTGCTGCGGGTCGCGACCAGAGAGCACCTCGTGGTCGTGCCGTTCGGGGGCGGTACCTCGGTCGTCGGCGGCCTTGCGCCGCCCGAGCGTGGCGACCGTGCCGTCGTCGCCCTCGACCTCGCCCGGCTGGACCGGCTCGGCCGGGTGGATCCCGACTCCGGCACCGCGGAGCTCGGCGCCGGGCTGCGGGGCCCTCGGGCCGAGGCGTTGCTGGCCGAGCACGGTCTCACGCTCGGGCACGTCCCCCAGTCCTGGGAGTACGCCACCATCGGTGGCTACGCGGCGACCAGGTCCAGCGGCCAGGCGTCCGGGGGCTACGGCCGGTTCGACGAACTGGTCGTCGGCCTGCGGGTGGCCACGCCGGTGGGTGGCTGGGAGCTCGGCCGCGCCCCGGCGTCGGCTGCTGGACCGGACCTGCGGGAGCTGCTACTCGGCTCCGAGGGCGCCTTCGGGGTGATCACCCAGGTCGTGGTCAGGGTCCGGCCGCTGCCGGCCCGGCGCGGCTACGAGGCCTGGTCGGTGCCCGACTTCGCGACCGGCACCCGGCTGCTGCGTTCACTCGCCGCCGGCGACCTGCGGCCGACGGTATGCCGGTTGTCCGACGAGACGGAGACCGTCGCGGGGCTCGCGCGGCCGACCCGGTCGGGCGGCGAGCGCGGGGGCGGCGCCGTCGGCTGCTACCTGGTGACCGGCTACGAAGGCGACGATCGCGCGGTGGAACAGCGTTCCGCGGCGGTCGCCGCTGTTCTGCTCGCCGGGGGCGCCAGGCGGCTCGGCGCGGCGGCCGGCCAGGACTGGGAGCAGGGTCGGTTCCGGGCGCCCTACCTGCGCGACGCGCTGCTGGACCAGGGCATCTTCGCCGAGACCCTGGAAACGGCGGGATTCTGGACGGCGCTGCCCGGGCTGTACGCGGCCGTCCGAGACGCGCTTACCACGACGCTGGCCGCCGCCGGCCTGGCACCGGTCGTCATGTGCCACATTTCTCATCTGTACGCCACGGGGGCTTCGCTCTACTTCACCGTCGTCTGCGGCGAGGGCGACGACCCGATCGGGAGCTGGCGGGCGGCCAAGGCCGCGGCCACGGACGCGGTCGTCGCCACGGGCGGCACGATCACCCACCACCACGCGGTCGGAACGGAGCACCGGCCCTGGCTCGACGCCGAGATCGGCGATCTCGGCGTCGAGGTGCTCCGGGCGGTCAAACGGACGCTGGACCCGGCCGGCATCCTCAACCCCGGGGTTCTCGTCGCCTGAGGGCACTACCGGGCGCACCGGGTCGACCCGGGTCGACCCGGTGCGCCCGGGTAGACCAAGGGTGTGGAGACCATTGCCGCCTGTGTGGTTGTCCTGCTCTTCCTGCTGATCCCGGCGGTCATCGTCGGTGCGGCCCTGGGCTGGGCCTACCACCGTTGCGCGCCGCTGCGGGCCCGGGCAGCCGTCGAGGCCGCCCGGGAGCAGCGGGCCCACCCCTGAAGACCGGGGGCGCGGCGGCTCGGAGCGGCCGACCGGCTCCGCCCGGCCCGATCAGGCCGGGCGGAGCGTCGATCCCCGGGATGTCCGGACAGCGTCTCCGTCAGGATGAGGCCATGAGCACCGGACCGTGCGAGCCGGCTCCGGGTCACCCCGGCGGGCCGGGCGGTGGCGTCGACCGTGATCGTGACCATGCCGGGGACCGTGCTGGGGACCCGGAGTTCGCCCCGGCGACCCGCGGCCTCGTCGTCGTGGGACCGGGGGCGAGCTTCGGTTCCGACCTGTTGCGCCGGTTCGGCCGGGAGGGGTTCGCCCTGGGGGTCGTCTCCCGGTCTGCCGACACGCTGACCCGGGTGAGGGACGAGCTCGCCGAGGACGGCCTGGCGGTGCACGGCGCCGTCGCCGACGTCACCGACCAGCCGGCCCTCACCACGGCCATCCAGCGGGTGGCGGCCGACGTCGGGGGGCTGACGGTGCTCGTCTACAACGCCAAGCTCAGCATCCGCGGCGGCGCCCTCACGGTGAAGGCCGAGACGATGAACCAGACCCTTGCGGTGAACGTCACGGGCGCGCTCACCGCGGTGCAGGTGGCGGCAGACCTCCTCGTGGACCGGCCGGCCGCGACCATCCTGTTGACCACGGCCGGATCGCGCACCGAGCCGGTGGCCGGCCGGTTCGCGCTGGCGATCGGCAAGGCAGGCCTCGCCGCCCTCGCCGATGCGGTACGGCCGATGCTGGCCGCGCGGGGTGTCCGGCTGCGCACGGTGGTTCTCGACGGCAGGGTGGACGCCGCGGGCCCGCTACGTCCGGGGGTGGTCGCGGACCACTTCTGGCAGGCGTTCGCCGCCCCGCGGGGCGACGTTTTCCGGCTCGCACCGGCCAGACGGGCCACTCCGGTGGCGCAGCTCCCGCTGGAGGTGTGAGCTGGTGGCGGCTGGCGGCTGGCGGCTGGCGGCTGGCGGCGGCTGGCGGCTGGCGGATCATGCTCCGGGCGGCGACCGATGGTATCTGGTTTGCCCGGTCTGGTCGGTCAAGTCGGTAATCCGACACCGATGTCGCACGGATAGATCGGACCCGCGGCCGTGCGGAAAGCACGGAGCATGCGACGATCCGGCAGGGCCAGGCACAGGACAACCGCCAGGCGGACATCGACAGGGCGACGGCGTGCTCCGGCGCAGCATGGCAGGAGATGGACCGGTGAACGACGGACGTGACGGTGACGGGCAGCAGCCTACGGACAGCACCCATGGGATGCCTCCGGACGGTGATGGGACGCGGCCCGCGAACCAGAACAGGCCGGCCCGTCCGGGCGCCCCGGTGGGACCACCGCCGCCCGCGGACTCGTTCCGGCCGGCGCGGCCGGTCGCGCCGACCCGGAGGGGCGACCGGCCTGCCGGTTATGAGCCGYCGGCCGGTTATGAGCCGTGGGCCGGCTCCGGCGCTCAGGGTGGCTACGACGGCACCACGGTCCTGGGCGYGACGCCCGGGACCATGGGGATGGGGAACATCACCGCCCGCGAGGGCGGCGGACCCCACGATCGGCTGCCCGGCGCCGTCGGCGGGGGTGGTAAAGGCCCGGAGGGATTCGCCGGGGCGCCAAGCGGCGGCACGCCCGCCGTGCCCGCCAAGCCGCGTCGCCGGCGCCGGAAACTGCTCATCGCGCTGGTCGCCCTGATCGTCCTGTTCGTCGTGGGCGACCGGGTCAGCGTGGTGATAGCCAAGGATCAGATGCGCAAGCAGGTCGAGGCCGGCGTAGCCGAGAACATCAAGCCGGGTGATCCTGTCCCGACGGTCAAGAGCGTGAGCATCGGCGGATTCCCGTTCCTTACCCAGGTCCTGTTCGGAAAGTTCACCAACATCGGAGTAGAGATCGAGGGCATCCCGACGCCGGGCCCGAAGATCTCGTCGGTGAAGGCCAATCTGAAGGGTGTACACGTACCGCTCGGTGATGCCATCACCGACAATGTCGGACAGGTGCCCGTCGATCGCGTGCGGGCCACTGTGGGCATGACCTACAACGACCTCAACGCCTACCTCGCCGGGCAGCAGGTGCAGGTGGAGCCGGTCGACGGAGGAAAGAAGATCGAGGTGACTGGCACCGTCAACGTGCCGGTGCTGGGTACCCAGCAGGTCGGTGGGATCACGACGTTCGAGGTCCGGAACAACATGCTCACCCTGGTGCCGAGCGAGGTGAAGCTCACCGGAGCTGTGAACCTCGGATTCAGCGTCCCCGGAGAACTCCTGCCGTCCATCCCGATCCCGATCTCCGGTCTGCCATTCAACCTCCGCATCGTCGAGGCATCCACGAACGCGACCGGTCTCTCACTCACCGCAACTGCCGAGGACGTGGTGCTCCCGGCGTCCTGAGTCCTGAGTGGCGACCCTGAGCCCTGACATGATTTCCGCCACAGTTGTGCCGGTCCGGAATGCCTCGCGCGCGGTGGTCGAGCCGTACCGACCGCACTCCCCCCGGCCGGGGCCCGGATCGGATCCGGTCGAGGCCGCCTGTGGCCCCTCTCTTCCCGGACTACGTCCTTCCCGGAGTGCGTCGACCTGTCGACGATCGTTCGACGCGCGGCACCTCCCGGCGTTTCATCAGCCGATTTCTGGTGGTCGTCCGTTGGCTGATCGTCCGCTTTCGTGGMGTGCGTCCCGGGTGCCGCCGAGGCCTGCGGTCGCTGGTCGGATCGGCGACAGATGCCACTGTCGGGGACCGTCGGCCGTCATTCTCATAGGGTGCCGGACGGGGGACATGCGTCATCGTCGTCACTTCCGGGGCACGGTCACCGAGCTTTCGCGGCACGGTCACCGAGACGATCTGATCACCCAGGGTGACGCAGCCCGGAAGGTTTCGAGCAGGGCAACCGGTAAATCGACCGATCATGAGGCGGCAGGAACCCGAGAGATGCCCGGAAGTCGACGCGACGGCAACGATCGCCGTTCAGCTGGTGGTAAATCGTCACCCGGGGTGGATCAAGGTCATCCCTCGACGCTACGATCGGGCATCCGGCGTGATCGGGCGGCCCGAGTGGCCGCGCGACGTGGTGACCCGGCACGCCATGGTGGCACCGCAGTACCTGGTAAAACCGCACAACGTAGTGACACCGCACAACGTAGTGACAAGGTGGAGTTCGGCGGGACATCCCGGCCAGCGTCCCGTCGCGAAGGGGGAAACACGTGCAGACGACCTTCCTGAGAGTCGTCACCGAGGCCGGTGCGGCCACCGTGCCGGCCGAGGCGCAGTTCATCGTCGGCCGTGCCCGGACCGCCGACTACGTCATAGCGGACAGCCGGGTCTCCCGTCGCCATCTCCTCCTTGAGCAGACCGGCAGCGGGTGGGTTGTTCGGGACATCAGTTCCAACGGCACCTGGATCGACGGGCAGCGCATGCCCGAGACCGTCCCGGTGCACGCTGAGGTACGGCTTCGTCTCGGCACTCCGACCGGGCCCGAGGTCGTCATCCATCCCCAGGTGCCGGAAGGCCGCAGGCCGCTGGACGAGCCGGAGTACGACCCCGGTTACGACATGCAGACGATGCTGCCCAATGCCGCCGGTTACTCTCCGCCACGGCCCACGGGCTCCTCGCGAGGTGGGCGCGGGACCTMGCATCAGGGGCCGACCGATCCGTCCCAGCGCGGGCACGACTACGACGACCAGGACCAGGGCGAACGGGTGAGTGGCGTCACCAGCCTCGAGCAGGAGCACGAGCGGCGAACCACCTATCGGCTGCGCCCGGGCACGATGTCGATCGGCCGTGCCCGCGACAATGACATCGTCATTACCGACCTGCTCGCCTCCCGCCGGCACGCCGAGCTCTACATCGGCCGGTCCGGCCTGCAGATCGCCGACCTCGACTCCGCCAACGGCGTGTTCGTCAACGGTCGTCGGATCAACCGGGCGTCCGTCGGCCAGGGCGACGTCATCGCCGTCGGTCACCACGTCTTCCAGCTTGAGGGCGACCAACTCGTCGAGTACATCGACTCCGGTGACGTCAGCTTCGAGGCCGACGCCCTGAACGTCTGGGCCGGTCAGAAGCAGCTCATGCACGACATGACGTTCAAGCTGCCCGGCCGGGCGCTGCTGGGCGTCGTCGGGCCGTCCGGGGCGGGCAAGTCGACGCTGCTCAACGCGCTCACCGGCTTCCGCCCCGCGGACAAGGGCACCGTGCGCTACGCCGGCCGGGACCTCTACTCCGAGTACGACGAACTGCGGCGCCGGATCGGCTACGTGCCGCAGGAGGACCTGCTGCACACCTCGCTCACCGTCCGCAAGGCGCTCGAGTTCGGCGCCGAGCTGCGCTTCCCGCCGGACGTCACGAAGGCGGAGCGGCGCACCCGGGTCGATGAGGTGCTCGCCGAGCTGGGCCTCACCCAGCACGCCAACACCCAGGTCTCCCGGCTGTCCGGCGGCCAGCGCAAGCGGACCTCGGTGGCCTTGGAGCTGCTGACCCGGCCGACCCTGCTCTACCTCGACGAGCCGACCTCCGGCCTCGACCCGGGCATGGACAAGAACGTCATGGAGTCGCTGCGCAAGCTCGCGGACGACGGYCGGACGGTCATCGTGGTCACCCACAGCGTCGCCCAACTCGATCTGTGCGACTACATCCTCGTCCTCGCTCCCGGCGGCTATGTGGCCTACTTCGGTCCGCCGCAGGACGCGCTGCCCTTCTTCGGTAAGCGGGACTACCCGGACGTCTTCCTCACCCTGGAGGCGACGCCCGGGGCCGAGTCGGCAGCCAAGTTCCGCAACTCGCGCTACTACGTGCCCGCCTCGATCACCGCTCCGTCGGCCCGGCCGGCTCCCGAGGAGCTGCCGTCCCTGCGGCAGCAGTCGGTGATCTCGCAGCTCGTGACGCTGAGCCGACGAACAATGGCGGTCGTCGCATCCGACAAGTCATACCTGCGGCTCATCATCGCTTTCCCGTTCCTGCTCGGGCTGATACCCAGGGCCATCGGCGGGAACTTTGATCTCACGGCCGAACAGGCCAAACAGTTCTCGCCGAACTCGGATGCCCCGACAGTTCTTTTGATCATGGTTCTCTGTGCCTGTTTCATGGGCATGGCGAACTCGGTCAGAGAGATCGTCAAGGAACGGGCGATCTATCGAAGAGAGAGAGCCATCGGTCTGTCCCGGACCGCGTATGTCGGTTCGAAGATCCTCGTTCTTATCGTGATCACTGTCRCCCAGGCGATCCCGTTCACGTTGATCGGTCTTGYCGGGCGAACGCCGGACAGGGGCGTCGTGCTCGGGAACGCCCTGCTCGAACTGCTCATCGCCGTGATCGTGGTCTCGCTTGCGTCGGCCATGCTCGGGCTGGTGATCTCGGCGATGGTCGACAACGCGGACAAGACCATGCCGCTCCTGGTGTTGATCACCATGGCCCAGCTCATCTTCAGCGGTGGCATCGTGCCGGTGAAGGGCACGCCCGGTCTGGAGCAGATCAGCTACATCGCGCCGGCCCGCTGGGGCTTCGCGTCGATGGCCTCGGTCGGTGACCTGAACCGCATCACCCTGGCCGGCGTGCTGCGGCCGGACAACCAGAAGCCGGTGAACCCGAAGGTCGTTGACGACCCCTTCTTCGACCACAGCGCTTCGGCGTACCTCACCGACATCGTCGCCGGTCTCGTCGTCGGCRTCTTCCTCGTGATCATCACCTCCCTCCTGATTCGCCGGATGGACCCGAAGACCGTCAAACGCGCCGCCGCCGCACCGGTCAGCGGCCCACCCCGCTAGGCCCCTTGCC
>NZ_MRUJ01000150.1:0-22548 GCF_002099325.1 Frankia sp. KB5
GTGGTGCCGATCCGCAGGAACTCCCCGCGCACCGGCTGGCCGGCGATCTCCAACGCCATGTGCTGGGACAGGTCCCCCTCGGCCACCGCCGCTATGACCCGCGCCACCTCGTGGGTCGGCCGGGCCAGGTCGTCGATGAGGGAGTTCACCGCCTGCGTCATGTCGGACCAGCCGCCGGGGTTGCCCAGGTCCTCCATCCGCAGGGTGAGCCGACCGTCACGGCGGATCACCTTACTGACCCGGGCCAGCTCACGCGCGTGGCGCTCCTGGATGGYGGCCAGCTCGTCGAACTTGCGCACCACGTCACCGGCGTAGCCGTCCCGCGCCGCGAGGCGGGTCGAGAAGTCGCCCTCGCACAGGCGGGTCAGCCCGTGCAGGAGATCCGCGATCAGCTCGTCGGCGGCGGCCCGCGACGCCCGAGTGTCGTCCACGGGAAGGGATGCATGGGGCACGATGGTCGCGGTAGCGTCACCGCCTGGTGCATCCAGATCATGACGAGCCGAGGGTTGCGGGTCGTATGCGGGGCTCATTGGTCTCCTACCTGAGCTCAGTCGACACGATCGTCTCGGGTCCCGGGCCGGGCGGAGGGCCCGGGTCAAGGGCGGTCTCCCACGGGCACCGGCGTGGGGCGGCGTCGGTGGACAGGTGACACCAGCCGCCAGTATCCGYCTCACGATGGACAACGCAGGAGAGACTGAGTACATGTATGGCGCAGCAGGGGGTGGGACGATGCCGGCGCGCGCCATCGCGTTGCCACCGACGCCCGACTCCCCCCGGGCCGCCCGGCRCTTCCTGCTCGAGGCGTTGCACGGGCAGCTGGACGACGACCTGCTGGACTCCGCGCTTCTGCTCGTCACCGAGCTGGTCACCAATGTCGTCGTGCACGCGGGCACCTCGGCCACCGTGGAGGTGCGCGCGGACGGTGACGGCGTGCGGGTCGGGGTCACCGACCGGCATCCGGTCCGCATCGGCATGGCCCGGGTAAAGAAGGTCGAGGACGCTGACTTCGGCATCGACGGGCTGCGCGAGGACGGCCGCGGCCTCGCCCTCGTCGACGCGCTCGCGACGAGCTGGGGGACCGAGCACGGCCGCGGTGGCAAGACCGTCTGGTTCCGCCTGGAAACCGCCGGCGACGGCTCGCCCACCGCTGCTGTGACCAGTCCCGCTGTGGCTGTGACCTGTCCCGCGCCCCGCCCGGTACCGGCCCCCGTGGTACCGGCGCCGCGTCCGGTCCGGCTGATAGCCCGGGACACCGCCCGTGCCCTCACCGCCGAGGGCGAGGTCAGTGAGCTGCTCGCGCAGCTGGTGGACGCGCTCGCGGTCACCGCCGGGCTGGTGCGGCGTCCCGGGCGCGACGGCGGCCGGTCGGAGACCGTGGCCACGCTCGGGGCCGTCGGCCCGGTTACCGAGGCGCTCTTGTTCCCGCTGGATCCGACGCAGGAGAGCCTCGGCGAACTGCTGCTCTGGCCGGCGGCCGGCGGCCGCCCGAGTGGTTCGGGCGGCACCAGCGATTCGGGCGGAGTGGGTGTCCCCGGCGACGTCCGCCGGATGGATGCCGCCGCGGCGGCCGGGCTGGACCTGGAACGCATCCGCCTGACGACCCGATGGATGGCCCTGGCCCTCGGCGGCGGCGACATGCGACGCGCCGAGGAGCGCCGCATCGGGATGCTGTCCTTCCTCGCCGAGGCGTCCGATCTGCTGGCGGGCAGCCTGGACCTGAGCCGCTCGCTGGCGCTGCTCGCGCGGTTGCCGGTCCCGCGGCTGGCCCAGTGGTGCGCGGTGTACCTGCACCGGGAGAACGCCGATCCCGCCCTGTGGGCGGCGGCACACGCGGAGGAGAACGCGGCGGGCGCCCTCACCGCTGCCGCGGTCGACCCGGACGGCCCGTTGATGGCGGCGGTGCGCTCCGCGAGCGGAGACCGAGTGCGTTCACTGACCGCGCTCGGCGGACCGGCGCTCGTGATGGTGCTGCGGGCCCGGCGGCGGGTACTCGGGGTGCTCGCGCTCGGCCGCCCCGAGGGCAACGCCTTCGCCGCGGACGAGATCGATCTGCTCGCCGACCTCGCGCGCCGGGCCGCCTTCGCGGTCGACAACGCCCGGCTCTACAGCCGGCAGGTGGAACTGGCCGGCACGCTCCAGGCGGGTCTGCGCCCACCGGAGCTGCCGATGATCGAGGGACTGGATCTCGGTTCCGCCTACGGCGCCGCGCAGTCGGCGGGTCTCGACGTCGGCGGCGACTTCTTCGACCTGCTGTGGGGTCCGCTCGGCTGGACGATCGCCATCGGCGACGTCTGTGGCAAGGGTGCAGAGGCCGCCACCGTGACCGGGGTGGCCCGCGCCGTCCTGCGGCTGCTGACGGGCCGGGGTACGGAGCTCGGCGAGGTGCTGCTCGAGTTGAACCGGACCCTGCGCGACGCCGCGTCGTCTCATCCGAACGGGCAGAGTCGGTTCTGCACCCTGGCCGCCGCCACGATCATGGCGCCGGCCGGCGGACCCGCGGAGGGCGAGCCCGCCGACACCGACACCGACACCAGCACCAGCACCAGCACCAGCACCAGCACCAGCACCAGCACCAGCACCAGCACCAGCACCAGCACCAGGATCCGACTGCGGCTGTTCCTCGCCGGCCATCCCCAGCCGGTGGTGCTGCACGCCGACGGGCGCGCCTCGCTCGTCGGTCGCCCGGGAACCCTGCTCGGCGTCCTCGACGACGACGAGGTCTCGTTTCCGGGGTTCGAGATCGTCCTGCGCCCGGGCGAGTCACTGGTCTTCTACACCGACGGGGTCATCGAGGCCCGCAATGGCGGGAAGCTGCTCGG
This sequence comes from Frankia sp. KB5, assembly GCF_002099325.1. NCBI lineage: Bacteria > Bacillati > Actinomycetota > Actinomycetes > Frankiales > Frankiaceae > Frankia > Frankia sp. KB5. The sequence continues at coordinate 2,820 of NZ_MRUJ01000150.1, forward strand.
CGAGGACCGGCTCCTCGACGCGATCGGGGGATGCGCAGGCCTGTCAGCGCAGGGGATCGCGGATCGCGTCCTGGCCGCCGCCGAGYGGTTTGCCGGCGGCAACCTGCGCGACGATGTCGCGATCCTCGTGGCGCGCGTGCCCGGCTGACCGGCATGATGGACGCTTCGGGGTACCTCCGAGGCGCCTCCGCTACGCCCGCGGGCGTCCCCCCGGGCCCCGCGGGCACGAAGGCCCACGGAAAGGAGGCGCCACCGGCACCGCACCGGATGCCAGATCGACATAGCCTCAAGAGGTGCGATCCGGAAACAGAGGCTTCAATCCCCACCCAGTGGGTAGAGCCACCTCGATATCCTCGCACAGGCTTGGTGGTCGATGAGCGCGTCTTCGGTCCCGATGGATGTGGTACGGCAGGCAACGTCCAGTTGCCCACCCGCAACCCACATACTCGCCGAGCTCCCCTATCTGCCCTCCGCCGTCCCGCAGGCCCGCAGGGTGCTCCGCGAGGGCATCCGGCTGGCGGACCTTCCCGAGGACCTGCGCGGCACCGCCGAGCTGCTCGTCAGCGAGCTCGTGACGAACGCGGTCAAATACGGGCAGYCGCCGCTGTGGCTGCTTATCGAGATAYGGCCCGGTCTGATCCACGCGTCCGTGTCGGACACCTCGACGGTTCTGCCGCAGCGGCGTGAGGTCGCGCCGGACGCCGAGGGCGGTCGCGGCCTGCTGGTTCTCGACACGTTGGCGGGCAGCTGGGGGACGGTGGCGGTCGAGTCAGGGAAGTACCTGTGGTTCGACCTGCCCGTGCCGGTTCCGCCGGCGCCGGTGGTGGGTCGGCGGTCCGCCTCCGTCCCCGAAGCCGACGGCGCGGCCTCCCCGGGCGCCGGGAGCTCCTCGCTGCCCGAGGGGCCGTCGTCCGCCGACGGGTCGTCACCCGCCGAACCCACCGAACCTACCGAACCCACCGAACCCACCGAACCCACCACTGTGACCCGCTCTGCCCCGGCCGCCCGGTACTCCCCACCGATCCGTCCCGCGCCACGTCCCCCGGCCGCCTCCGCATCGGCCCTGCTGTCGTCCGCCTTCGGGATGTCCCCCTTCCCGGTCCTGTCGAGGCGGCCGGGATCGGACCGTGCCGGATCAGGCCGCACCGGAGCGGCACGCGCGGGTTGGGAGGCGGCCCGGCCAAACGACGCCGAGGCGGCCGTCACGATCATCACCAACGGCCCCTGACGCCGTCACGTCATTCCCCGCCCGGCCCTCCCCCGCAGCGGATGGGTCCGGCATGGTTGGCGAATCACCCGATCAGCGGCTCAGCGRCTCAGCGGGTCAGCGGGTCAGCGGGTCAGCGCAGAGGTTCTGTGACGCCGGTTACAAAAGGGCGTGCGCTACTTGAAAAGCAATGCGGCACTGAATCGTGACGCCGCGTGACGTCACGATCGTCCAAGCGGGCCTCGCCCCGCCGCGGGCCACGTCCCGTCAGACGACGGACGTCCATCCCTGCCCGACGACGCACCGCCAGATGCGGCCACCCGAACCGGTCGAGCCCCCGATGACGAGCTGGCCCGTGGTCACGCAGTCGGCGGGCTGCGGATCGGTGACGCTGATCCGCACCCAGGGATGCAGGATGTCGTTGCCCTGGTGGACGTTGAAGTTGTCCCCGAACACGCCGGCGCCGCCGGCCTTGTTGACGGCGAAGATGGGTTGGTTCAGATGGTCGTAGACGATGAACAGCTGGCCGTTGGGCCCGCCCGTCGACTGGATACGAAGCCCCTCAGCGCTCTGGTTGGTCGCCCGGAACACCCAGGGGTTGCCGGTGAAACCRCTCTGCGCGTAGGCGTAGYCACCGCCGCCGAGYAGCCCGCCGACAAGGGTCGCCGCGCCGAGCACGCTGATGGTCCTGAGACGATGTAGGTACGAAAACATGGGTCTTCTCCCMGATCGATACTCCCGGCCGTGTCCTGATGTGACTCCCGATCGGCAGTCACGGCTGATCTGATAGGAATGCCACTATAGATTGCTAGTTATCTATTCATTGTGACAGAAGTCCTAATTTTGACCAGCCGAACGGGCCAGAACCACGACACATCGGCCCCCGCCGTCCGAAATGTCCCGTTTGGGCGCCAGGTCGATAAACACTGCGTATCGCCCCATCAACAGATTGTCAATAACCCGAAAAATGCGACTTGGAGTAATATTGTCTAGAATGTCAGAAATAACTGCCATGGCGGCTGGAGCGATGAGCTTGAACCTGGTGCTACCTGGTGCTGAAGGAACATTCCTCTCCCGGGTATCCGATCAGCTCGACCGATCGGTGGGGAACGGAGCATGCCGTGTTCCCCGAAGCTCGATGCGCCGGGCCCGGGGGTGGCCGAGGAAATCCGGCAGTGCGAACTCGTAGCCGTACGCACCCGCCATGGGGAAGACGACGACGTCACCCGGCCGCACCCGATCGACCGTGATGTCACGGGCGAGGGTGTCCTCCGGCGTGCACAGCTCCCCGACCACCGTCACCGGACGACCTTCGACCACCGCCTCCCGCGTGTGCTCCGGCTCCGGCCCACCGTTCCGGCCCGATCTCTCCACGACGGCGAAGTTATGGACGATCTCCCACGATGTCGGCAGCGCGAAATGATGAATTCCGCCACGCAGAATCACGAATTCCGTCCCGTAGGAATGTTTGACGTCGATCACCTCGGCGGCGTACCAGCCGGAGTCGGCCACCAGCATCCGCCCCGGCTCGAAGATTACCCGAGTTCCGTCCGGCACCGGCAGCGAACTTAGTCCCTCACCAAATCGGATTAGGTCAAAGGGCCGGTCACCGCGCCGGTCCGGTTCGAACGGAACCCCGAATCCACCGCCCACGTCGACCATCCGCAGCTCGATCCCGGCCACGGCAGCCGTCCGGACGGCGAAATCGAGACACCACCGGACGTAGCCCAGATGGGCGGCGGCATCGAGATTGCCGGACACTGCGTGGACATGGAATCCGACGACGTCGATATGGGCCAGATCCGCCGCGAGTTCGAGCGCGGCGGGGACCTCCRTTTCGGGGATGCCAAACGCACTCGGCCGACCGCCCATTTGGAGGGAGCCTGCCAGGCCTACCTGGGCCGGGTTGACGCGCACCGCCGCCCGCACCCGACGGCCGAGCCGGGCCGCGACGGCGTCCAGGCGGCGCAGTTCGCCGAAGCTCTCGACGTTGACGACGTCGACGTCGGCCGAGACCAGCGCGGTAAGCAGGGTCATCGACTTTCCCGGTCCGGATGCGACCAGGCGGGGACGTCGGGCGGAGTCGACCCGGCCGTACGCTGCCTGCGCCAGGCGCACCTCGTGCGCGGAGGAGACCTCGAAACCGTCGATGCCCCGACCGCTGGCGCCGGTCCTGGCGTCGCTCCTGGCGTCGGTCGGGGTGGCGCCCGGGCTGGAGTCACTCCGTTCCCGCCCCGACCGAGGGATGTCCGGACCGGTCCCACGCAACAGGGCGTCGAGTATCGGCGGAAAGCTGTTGGCCTTGACCGCGTAGCAGACCTCCGCCCACATGGGCAGGCAGGCCCGCAGCGCCGCGGCGTTCCGCGCGGCCGCCGCCGGGTCGTAAAAGTAGGCGCTGACCTCTCCGGCGCCGGCCGGCCAGGCACGCACCGCGGTCAACACCGGACGGGGGAGGCTTTCGGCGGGCAGGGCGCGCAGCGGCGCGGCCGAGGGCGGCAGGTCCACCAGATCGACTCCTCACTCCAATCAGTCGTCACTCCATCAGTCGTCCGAGACTCCATCAGTTGTCCGAGCTCAGCCGCGTCCCTCGCCAGGGACAGGACAATCCCCTCTGCCGCCAGGCGCACTGCCGCCAGGCGCACTGCCGCCAGGCGCACTGCCGCCAGGCGCACAGGAGCGATGGCGTGTGGCGCGGGCTGTCGAGTGCGGACGCATGGTCCAGAAGGGTGGTCCAGACAGTGGTCTCGGATGGGTGGTCTCCACCTGGACCCGACGCTGTCGGTTAGCCCGATGGTGGGGCGACGAAACACGGATCGGATCCGCAAACGGTGCCTGATACATCACACGGACCGCATCCGGCTTCCGTGCCGCCGGACGGTCGCGGGACGTTCGTCACCGCCATAACCGGTTGTCTGATTCTGATCAACGGGCGTGTAGTGGACATGCCGCAAACACCACAGCCTGAGGCCGATGTTTCTGCCGCAACCCGACTCCCCCGGACGGACTATGAAGAGACCACCACGTCTGCTTGGCACCACCATAACCTTGCGCGGAGCAACCATGGTGCGACTGGCTTAAGTTAGGCTTCCCTCAATCAGCCTGCGCGAAAGGGAGTCGCCCGCGATGACGGTTTCCGCTCGTGACGCCGCCGGCGGCTCAGCCGGCCGCACGGCGCCCCCCGCGACCGTGCCTTCCGTAACCACGAGAGCCACGACGACGCCCCCTGCGACCACGACCCCCCCGACCACGACCCCCCCGACCACGACCCCCGTCGCCGCCAGGTCCACGCCTGCAGCCCCCACCACGGGTCCCAGGTCCGCACCCACGGACGCCGCGAACCCGGCCACGATCCTCGCGCGTCAGCGTCAGCGCGAATCGGCGGCACGGACCTATGCGCGGACCCTCCCGATCGTGCCTGTCCGGGCGTCCGGAACCATGGTTCTCGGCGCGGATGGCCGCCGCTACCTGGACTGCCTGGCCGGCGCCGGAACGCTCGCGCTGGGACACAACCATCCGGTGGTAACCGAGGCGATCACATCGATGCTTGCCCGAGGCGCCCCGTTGCACACGCTCGACCTCGCCACCCCCGAGAAGGACGCCTTCACCGACGAACTCCGTGGCTGCCTGCCGGCCGGCATGGGGAGCGATGTGAAGTTGCACTTCTGCGGCCCGAGCGGCGCCGACGCGGTCGAGGCGGCCATCAAGCTCGCGCAGACGGTGACGGGCAACCAGACCATCCTCGCGTTCACCGGTGGATACCACGGAATGACGGCGGGTGCCCTGGCCGTGACCGGGAACGTCGCCGTCAAAGATCCTCTGCCGCCATCGACATCCGTCGTACGGCTGCCGTTCCCCTTCCCCTACCGGTGCCCGTTCGGGGTGGGGTCCGGTCGCGCCCCCGGTCCGGACGGTGCCGAGTTGTCCGCCCGCTACATCGAACGTCTCCTCGATGACCCGGCCGGAGGGGTAGTCAGGCCGGCGGCACTGATCGTAGAACCGGTTCAGGGTGAGGGCGGGGTGGTTCCCGCTCCTGACGGCTGGCTCCGCGCCATCCGCGAGATCACCCGTCGCCGCGGCATCCCACTGATCCTGGACGAGGTCCAGACGGGAGTCGGTCGCACCGGGAAGTACTGGGCCGCGCAGCACAGCGGCATCACCCCCGACATCATCGTCATGTCCAAGGCGATCGGCGGCGGGCTGCCACTGGCCGTCATCGCCTACCGGTCTGAGCTGGACACCTGGGCGCCCGGGGCACATACCGGCACCTTCCGTGGAAACCAGCTGGCGATGGCCGCGGGCCATGCCACGCTGCGCCTGGTGCGAGAGGACCGTCTCGACGAACGCGCCGCCCGACTCGGCACGCGCCTACTCACCGGCCTGGCAGAGATCGCCCGGAACCGGCCGCAGGTGGGCGACGTACGCGGCCGCGGGCTGATGCTCGGCGCCGAGATGGTCGATCCGACCGCAGCCCCGGACCTCGTCGGCGCGCATCCCGCCGACGCGAGACTCGCCGGTCTGGTACGTGCCGAATGTCTGCGCCGCGGCCTGATCATCGAGCTCGGTGGGCGGCACGGCGCGGTCGTCCGGCTGTTGCCACCGCTGATCCTCAGCGATGAGGAGGGCGATCGCGTCCTCGCGATCCTCGCCGACGCCATCGATGCCGCCGTCCGCAGGCTCTCCGTCCACGCGGCTTTGGGACACCCACCCGCCGATCAGGCCCACGTCCGGTTCGGATCCGCCGGATGATCCCCCCGCGCAGCCCTGACACACCTGTCGCCACCGCGCCGGCCGGAGAGTCCGCACCAGCCGGAAAGCCCACGTCGGCGGAGGAACGGGGGCGGAGGAACGGGGGGTCCACGGACGGTCCACGGAGGCGGGAGATCCCCATCCTCCCGGGGCTACGGCCGATGGTCGATCTCGCGTTGGCCGCCCTCGACGATGGCCGCCGGATCCGCGGCGGCCCGCTGCCCGCCGGTGGTCCACCGGTGGTGCGCGCCATGACCAGAGCTGCCCTCGGTCTGACTCCGGCCGATCCGGCCCCGGCCGATCCGGCCCCCCCGGACAGTACAGGGACCCTGCTACCGAGGACCGGAATCGGCCCGTCGGCCGCGCTGACCGGCCTGGTCGAAGCCCTGGCCGCCGGTTCCGCGGACCCGGCGGACCCGTGGTGCGCCGCCCATTTGCACTGCCCTCCGCTGGCGGTCGCGGTCGCCGCCGACCTCGCCGTGAGCGCCCTCAATCCGTCCCTGGACTCCTGGGACCAGGCTCCCGCGGCCACGACGATCGAGACCGAGGTCGTCGCGACCCTGGCCGCACTGGTCGGCTTCGATCCGGACCGGGCCACCGGCACGATCACCACCGGTGGGACCGAATCGAACCTGATGGGCCTGTTCCTCGGTCGGGACGCGGCCCGCCGTGGCCCGACCGGGCAAGACGCTTTGGGCCCGGCCGCCCCAGGTCACGATGCCGGGCACCAAGGAGGCCCCGGGCACCGAGGAGCGGACCGGCCGGCACCTCGGGTGTTCCGTTYGGCGGCGGCACACTTCTCGATTGATCGGGCGGCGTCCCTGCTCGCGATCGACGCGCCTCCGGTGCTGGTCATCGAGACCGACGACCGGCACCGGATGCGCGTCGAGGCGCTCCGTCACGCCCTGGCCGCGCACGCCGGGCCGGCCATCGTCGTGGCCACCGCTGGTACCACCGATGCGGGCGCGGTCGACCCGCTTCGGCAGATCGCCGCGGTGGTCGAGGAACATCGCCTCCGGTTAGGTGGGTCRCAGGACCCGAGCAGGCCATCGGGCATGGAGGCAAGGTCCGGCAGGGCGGCCTGCTGGTTTCACGTGGACGCCGCCCACGGCGGCGGCGCGTTGCTGTCCGAGCGGCTGGCCGGCCTGCTGGACGGACTCGACCTCGCAGATTCGGTCGCACTGGATCTGCACAAACTCGGCTGGCAGCCGGCGCCGGCCGGGGTCTTCCTCACCGCCCGCGACGACGGCTGGGCCAGCCTCGCGACACGGGCGGAGTACCTCAACCCGGAGGATGACGAGGCGGCCGGCTTCACCAGCCTGCTGGGCCGGTCGCTGCGGACCACCCGCCGCGCGGACGCCTTCCCCATCGCGGTCACCCTTCGGGCCCTCGGCCGCGACGGTCTCGGCGCCCGGGTGGATGCCTGCCATGATCTCGCGCAGCACGCGGCACGGACGGTGCGCGCCGACCCCCGTCTCGAACTCGCCTTCCCGGTAACACTCAGCACCCTCGTCTTCCGCTACCGGCCGCCACAGGCCATCTCGGATCCGACCGCGTCCGGCCCCACCGCATCCGGCCCCGCGGGCCCGCCCTCCCCCGACCGGGTGGACCGGATCAACGCCCGGCTGCGCCGGGAACTGCTCGTCGCCGGCCGGGCCGTCGTGGGGCGCACCCAACTCGGTCCCCGTCACGCGGTCTTCCTGAAGCTGACTCTGCTCAATCCCGACGCCACCACGGCGGACGTCGACGCGCTGCTCGGGCTGATCGCCGAGACCGGGGACGTCCTTGCCGCCGGTGGTTCCACCAGGGCCCGGCGGCGGTCGTGACCGGCGATCGACCGCAGTCCGAGGCCATCGCGGACGCGACCATCGCGGACGAGATCGTCACGGAGACTCTGCTGCGGTGCTGGGTGCGGGAGACAGGCGTCCGGTTACCGGCAGACGCCCGGACGCTCGGCATCGACCTACCCGCATCCGGCCTGTCCGTTCGGGCGACGTTGACGCACCACTCCCCGGCCGGATGGCACGGGTTCGGACCACCACGCCTGGTTTGCGCGGCCCGCGAACCAGCCCCGGTGGACGCGGGCCTGCTCGCCGCGCTGCTCGTCCGAGAGGTCGTCACGCGGGATGGGCTACCGCCGGCCCTCGGCGCCCAGGCGCTGGGAAGGATCATCGATTCCGCCGGCTGGATCGCGAGCTGCCTCGCGGCCCGCGGTCCCGGGCCGGACCCGGCCACCATCCCCCCGTTCCTCGCCGCGGAGCAGGCCCTGATCACCGGTCATCCGTTCCATCCGGCGGCCAAGAGTCGCCAGGGGGCTTCGCCGGAGGCACTGGCCACCTACTCTCCGGAAGTCGGCGGGTCCTTTGCGCTGCACTGGTTCGCAGCCCATCCCTCCGTGGTGACCGTCTCGGGCAGTACGACGACCCGCTCCGGAGGGCGGGACCAGGCCCTCGGCACGAACGGCCGGGGCCTGATCCGGCTGCTGGCGGATCTGGCCAGGGAAGACGCTGGGGCCGAGGAGCCGAAGTCCGACCTCTCGGCCGCGTCCGGTTCCGGACCAGACCGACATGGCCCACCCGGGCTCACGGGGTCCCCTCGGACCGGCGGACGCGATCGCCCGGACATTCCCGCCGGTTACGTCGTGGTACCCGCGCATCCCTGGCAGGCGGACGAGGTCAGCAGGCGGGAACCGGTCGCCGAGCTGCTTGCGGACGGCCGCCTGATCGACCTCGGGGTGTCCGGGCACCGGTGGTATCCCACCTCGTCGCTGCGTACCGTCTGGCGGCCGGAGATCCCGGTGATGCTCAAGCTCTCGCTGGGGATGCGGATCACCAACTCGCGCCGGGTGCTGCAGCTCGACGAGCTGCGGCTCGGCGCGATGRCCGCGAGGCTGATCGACGCCGGTCTCGGCGCGGCGCTCGCCGCCCGACATCCGAACTTCCGCCTCATCGGGGAGCCCGGTTGGGTGGCCGTCACCCGACCGGGAGGGGAGGGTCGGCCCCGAACCGGCCCCGCAACACCGCTGCGGATCGGGTCCGGCGAGCGGCGCGACGGAGGGCGCGACGAGRACGGCGTCGGGCTGGAGACCGCCGTCCGGGTCAATCCGTTCGGGTCAGTCGACCGGGTGGTGTGCGCCGCGGCACTCATCGCGCCCAGGCCCGAGCGGACCACGGACAGCCGTGGCCGGGCCCGGACGGCGATGCTTCCCCGGATCCTCACGACGCTGGCTGGCTCGCTGAGCGATCCCCTCCCGACGCTGACCGACGCCTGGTTCGACCGTTACCTGACCGTGGTAGCCGCCCCGGTGGTGGACCTCTACCTGCATTTCGGGATCGGCGTCGAGGCCCACCTGCAGAACACCCTGGTCACCCTGGACGCGGCGGGCTGGCCGATCGCCGGCTGGTACCGCGACAGCCAGGGCTACTACGTGGCCACCTCCGCCACGGCGGAGGTGCAGCAGCTGCTGCCCGGCTTCGGTACCGGGCTCAACGCGATCTTCGATGACGCGCTGGTGGCCGAGAGGACCATCTACTACCTATTCGTGAACAACGTCTTCGCCCTCGCCGGCGCGCTCGGGGTCGCGGGTGTCGCGGACGAGCGCCGCCTGCTCGGGCGGGTGCGTGGCCTGCTCCATCGGCTGGACGAGGATGGCCCACGCGGGCGGGGGCTGCGACCACCCGCCGCTCGCCGAGCACTGATCACCAGGCTGCTCGACTCCCCCACCCTGCCATGCAAGGCCAACCTGCGCACCTGCGTGGACGGGCGGGACGAACTGGTCGGACCGGTGGCCACTCAGTCGGTGTACGTGCCGATCCCCAACCCGCTCCTGGAGGCCTCGTGACCTTCCGCGCCCCGTCCACAGCTCGCGGCGAGCGCCCGCGTACCGTCGACGACGGATCGGCGTTCGCGGGTCTGCCGGCGGGGGGCGAACCGCCCTACGACGTGGTCGGGGTCGGGTTGGGGCCGTTCAACCTGTCGCTTGCGGCCCTGGCCGACGGGCTGCCCGGCCTGCGGGCCGTCTTCTTCGACCAGGCGCCGGCCTTCAGCTGGCATCCCGGCCTGCTGTTGGAAGGTACGACCCTGCAGGTGCCGTTCCTCGCCGATCTCGTCACCCTGATCGACCCGACCAGCAGATGGTCCTTCCTGGCGTACCTGCGCGAGCATGACCGGCTCTTCCGCTTCTATCTCTACGAACGGTTCCACATCCCCCGCCGGGAGTATGACGACTACTGCCGGTGGGTCGCCGACGGTCTCGACTCCACCCACTTCGGCACCCGTGTCGAGGCGGTCCGCTGGGATCCCGACACCCGCCTGTTCCAAGTGACGATCGTCCAGCCCCACCGGTCCGATCAGGCAGGGCAGTCCGGCGCGTCCCCGACACGGGTGGTGACCGCTCGGCACCTGGTCCTCGGGATCGGAACCGAACCGATCATGCCGCTGGCCTTCGCGGGGATGCCGAACGGGCGGGCCTTCCATGCGGCCGAGTACCAGCAGCGRCGTTCCGCGCTGGCGGGGCTTTCCCGGGTCACGGTGGTCGGCTCCGGACAGTCCGGGGCGGAGGTGTTCGCGGATCTGCTCCGCGCACAACCGGTGACCGGCCATCAGCTGACCTGGATCACCCGCACCCCCGCCTTCGCACCGATGGAGTACTCCAAACTCGGCCTCGAACAGTTCACCCCCGACTTCGTCCGCTATTTCCACGGTCTGGAGCAGACGACCAAGGACACGCTCGTTCCGGCTCAGTGGCAGCTCTACAAGGGGATCGACGCGGACACCATCGCGGAGATCTACGACCTGCTGTACGAACGGACGATCGGCGGGGCGGACGTGGCGGCGACGCTGCTGCCGGGCGTCGTCGTGGAGACGGCCTCGCAGCGGGACCGGGGCGGTGAGATCACTCTCGGCTGCCGCCACCGCGATCAGAACCGCGCCTTTCCCGTCCACACCGACGCGGTGGTGCTTGCGACCGGATACGCCGCCCGCCGGCCGACCCTGCTCGATCCCATGGCCGGACTGATCGACGTCGACGACAGGGGCCGCTTCCGCGTCGACGCCCGGTACCGGGTGGCGACCGACGCCGGTCTGACCGGCCGTGTCTACGTCCAGAACGCGGAGCTGCACACGCACGGCGTCGTGACGCCCGACCTCGGCCTCGGTGCCTGGCGCGCCGCGGTCATCCTCGACGACCTGACCGGCGGCGACGCCTACCGGCTGCCGTCGCCGTCGGCGTTCACGACCTTCGGGGTCCCCACCCGGTCGGGCCAGCCTGACGGGAACGGCCAGGCCTTAGGCGAGCGGCGCGTACGGCCGCGCGATCCGGCCCCGACCAAGACGGCCGGGACGGCCGGGCGTTGACCACGTCATGGTCCGCGCCACCGCCCGCGGCACCGTCCCCGGGGCGGACCGGGTCGGCGGACCGATGGCGGCAGGCCGGCCGTGCCCTGCTGGCCAAGCTCATCGCCGAAATGGCCTACGAGGAGCTACTCAGTCCGCAACCCGACGAGCCAGYGGATGCCGCGGCCGGGCCGGCGGGCTCCCCGGGCGGGCCGCCACCCACTGCACCGGCACGGACGAGCGATCCCGCGGTGCGCGGCGTGACCCCGGACGGGCGCAGGCACCCCCCGATCGGACGGGGTCCCATCCAGGGTTACCGGCTCCGAGCCGGGGGCGTCACATACGCTTTCACCGCCCGACGTGGCACATTCGGGTCCTGGTGGATCGATGCCGCCACGCTGACCCGCTCGGTTACGCCGCCCGGCCCGGACGGCAGCCCCCCCGAACCGGGCACCGCACCGACCGTTCCGGGCACCGCACCGGCGGACGACCCGATCCGCTTTCTCCAGGACATGCAGGTCCTGCTCGGCTGGTCCGATCCGGTCCTCGCCGACGTGGTACGCGATCTGCTCGCCACCCAGGCAGCCGATCATCATCTGCTCGGAACGGCGATTCCCGCGGTGGATCTCGYCGATCTGCCGTTCGTCGCGCTCGATGGGTACCAGACCGGCCATCCCTGTCTCGTCGCGAACAAGGGACGGCTCGGTTTCGGCGCGGCCGCGGCCGTCTACGCCCCCGAGGCGCGCCGGCCCTTCCGACTGCGATGGGTGGCCGCACACCGCGCGATCGGGCGGTACAGCGCCATCGCCCCCAAGGCCATCGACCTTTCTGGCCAGGGCGCGCCGACCGTGCCCGACCTGCTCACCACGGAACTCGACGAGCAGACCCGCGCCCACTTCACCGATGTGCTCCGCGGCGCCCTGCCGGACGAGCCACGCCGGCCGGGCCCCGCGCCCCTCTCCGCCCCACCCGCCGGACCACCCGCCGGTACGACGATCGCCGACTATGTCTGGCTACCCGTCCACCCGTGGCAGTGGGAGAACGTAATCGTGCCGCTCTATGCGGCCGAGATCGCCACCGGCCTGCTGGTACCGCTGGGCGAAGCACCGGACCGGTACCTGCCCCTGCAGGCGGTGCGCACCCTCGCCAACGTCGACCGGCCGGACCGGCGGAACGTCAAGCTCGCGCTGATGATCCGTAACACGCTGGTGTGGCGAGGGATGTCGGCGGCTGATGCCATCGCCGGGCCGGCGATGTCGAGCTGGCTGCTCGGGCTTCGCGACGCGGATCCCTTCCTGCGCGACGTGACCCGGGTTCTCCCGCTTCCGGAGGTCGCCGGCGCCACCGTCCGGCACCCGGCCTACGACGCCGTCCCCGACGCGCCCTACCRCCTCCACGAACTACTCGGCGTGCTCTGGCGTGATCCGGTGGAGCGGTTTCTCGACGGCGGGGAGCGGGCGCGCAGCCTCGCGTCCCTGCTGGCGGTCGGCTCCGACGGTCGGGCAGTCGTCGCCGAGCTCGTGGCCCGCTCGGGCCGGCAGGCGCACGACTGGCTCGCCGCGCTGTTCGCCGCTCTCCTGCCGCCGCTGCTGCACTACCTGTACCGGTACGGCGTGGCCTTCACGCCGCACGGCGAGAACGTCCTGTGCATCTTCGATGCCGAGGAGATGCCCCGCCGCATAGCCGTGAAGGACTTCGGCGCGGACATCGAACTGGTGTCCGGCGAGTTCCCCGAGCGGCGGGGGATGCCACCGGAGGCGGTCGAGCACTGCCGGCGGTGGCCCGGCCCGGTCCTGGCCCACTCCCTGCTCTCGGCGGTGTTCGCCGGGCACTTCCGCTTCTTCGCGGTGCTCGTGGCGGATCATCTCGATGTGGACGAGAACCAGTTCTGGCGGCTCGTGCGGGCGACGGTCGACCAGTACCACGCGAGGTTCCCGGCCCTGCGGGAGYGGTTCGCCTCGATCGATCTCCTCGGGCCGGCGTTCGGTCGGGTCTGCCTGAACCGCGAGCAGTTCGCGGGCGCCGGGTTCCACGATCGCGCCGACCGGGACGGAGGCTTCGACCTGATACACGGCGAGGTCGCGAACCCACTGCACGATGTGTCCACCCTCACGACGGGCCCGGCGCGACCGGCAGCCCCGACGGAACCGGCGCCGCCTACGGCATGAACGGAGAACGCATGACATCGTCGCCGGTTCCGACCCCGCCATCGGCCCAGGTTCCGGCCCGTCCCGACCCCCCGGACCCGCTTGAGCCACCTGAGCCGATCGGGCGGCCCGCACCGCGGGTCCAGCCCCGCCCGATCGGCCCCGGGTCATCGTCCGATCAGGCGCTCGGGGAGAACGCGGCCGGCCGGGGAGTGCTGCGTGACCTGCTGGCCGGAGCCGAACCGGTCGAGGAGATCATCGTCGCCACCGTCGACCTGCAGGGCCGGCTCGTCGGCAGCGCCGTGTCCCCGGAGCACTTCACCGGACCGGTGCTCRCCGATGGCCTCGGCGCCTGCACCTACCTGCACGCCGTCGACGTCGACATGAAGACCGACGGAGGCTACCCCCACTCGCCCTGGTACGACGGCTTCGGTGATCTACGGCTCCAGCCCGACCTCACCACGTTGCGCCGCGCACCCTGGCATCCGTCCGACGCGGTGGTGTTCGCGGACGCGTTCTGGCCGGACGGGTCCCCGGTGGGCGTCGCTCCCCGTGCCGTGCTGCGTCGACAGCTCGACGCGCTCRCAGCCTCCGGTCTGACCGCCTTCGCCGGGACGGAGCTGGAGTTCCTGGTCTTCCGCGAGTCCTACCGTCGAGCTGCGCGGCGCTCCTATACCGATCTCACCCCGKCCAGCCGTTACAACATCGACTACGCGCTTTCCGGCACGGAAGGCCTGGACGATCTGGTCCGACGCCTCCGGCGGGCGATGGCCGGCATCGGGGTGGCGGTCGAGTCCGCGCGCGGGGAGGTCCATCCGGGACAGTTCGAGATCGTGTTCCGGTATGCCGATGCGATGCAGGCCTGCGACAACCACACCCTCTACAAGACCGCCGCCAAGAAAATCGCCGCGGCGGGCGGGCAGGCCCTGACCTTCATGGCGAAGTACGACGAGGGCGAGGGGAACTCCTGCCATGTTCATCTGTCCCTGCGCGGGACGGACGGGGCGTGTGTGTTCGCGCCGTCCCCCGAAGGTGAGGGGGCGCTCGTCCGGCACCCCGGCTTGGCCCCACCGGGCATCGCACCCCCCGGTTTCCCACCCCCCGGCTCTCGCGACGACATCGCCGGGATGTCCGCGCTGATGTGCTCGTTCGTGGCCGGGCAGCTCGCCTGCATGGCCGATTTCGCGTTGCTGTACGCGCCCAACGTGAACTCGTACAAGCGCCTGGCACCGGGCTCATTCGCTCCGACCGGAGTCAGCTGGGGACGGGACAACCGGACCTGCGCCATACGGGTGGTCGGCGACGGGCCGGGCCTGCGCGTCGAACATCGGGTGCCGGGCGGTGACGCGAATCCCTACCTCGCCGTCGCCGGGATGATCGCGGCCGGCCGTTACGGCATCGAGCACCGTCTCCCGCTCGAACCCGGACGGGTGGGCAACGCCTTCACCATGCCGGACGTGCCACGGCTGCCCGCGACGTTGCGGGAGGCGGTGGACCGATGGCGCGCCAGTGCGGTGGCCCGGGCCGCCTTCGGTGATCGGGTCGTCGCCCATCTGGCCCATGCGGCCGAAGTCGAGCTCGCCGGCTACGAGCGGACCGTCACCGACTGGGAGCGCCGGCGCGGCTTTGAACGGTTCTGACCCCGCCCTGCTCCGGGACGGAGTATTCGCGTAGTCCGAACCGCCGATACAAAGTCCGCAAGGGGCCAGGGGCCCACCAGTTGTAGTCGCCGGCCACCCGCATGAAGGCGGGGACCAGCACCCCGCGGATGAGGGTGGCATCGAGCACGATCGCGAGCGCGGTGGCGATCCCGAACATCTGGATGAACCGGACCGACGAGGTACCGAACGCGACGAAGGTGACGGCGAGCAGCGCGGCGGCGGTGCTGACGATCCGCCCGACCCGGGCGAGCCCGGTGGCGACCGCCTCGGTGTTGGGCGCGCCGGCGTCGTGCGCCTCCTTGATCCGGGAGAGCAGGAAGACCTCGTAGTCCATCGAGAGCCCGAAGGCGATACAGAAGAGCAGGACCGGCATGGAGGTGTCCAGCGGGCCTGGGGTGAAGTCGAGGAACCCGGACAGGTGGCCGTCACTGAAGATCCACACTGAGGCGCCGAACACGGCGCACATCGCCAGCCCGTTGAGCACGATGGCCTTCACCGGTAGCAGCACGCTGCCGGTGAACAGGAACAGCAGCACGAAGGTCGCCAGYGCGATCAGCCCGAGGGCGACCGGGAGACGGTCGGCGATCGTGGTCTTGCCGTCTACCAGGACGGCGGATGCGCCACCGATCAGCACGCTGGTCCCCACGGGCGCCGGCACCGCACGCGCGGCCCGGACGAGGGCCTGCGCATGGTCCGACGCATAGTCCACCGCAGGTACGACCTGGAGGGAATCCGCTCCGGCGATCGCGAACCGGCGGCTGGCCGGACCGGGCGGTAYGACCCGGCGCCCGTCGATGTGGGACCCGAGGGCGCTGTCGACCCGGGCCACGTCCGGCAGTTCGGACAGCGCGGTCGCGTAGGAGGCGAGCGCGGACCGGTCGATCATGCCCGGCCCGGTGGCTTGGACGACGACGTCGAGCGCGCCGCCGATGTCGGCGGCGAACGCGCCCCGCAGGGCGTCACCGACGATCCGGCTGTCYGCCGAGCCCGGCTTCAGCACCCGGTCGTCCGGGGTGCCGAAGTTCACGTGCAGAAAGGGCGCCCCGAGGACGAGCAGAACCGCGATCACCGGCAGGCCGGTGAGCACGGGGTGGCRCATCACGGTGCCGGCGACCTGACGCCAGAACGGCGAGTCGGCCGCCTCCCGCACCACGACCGGCGCCGACCCGACCGGCGCCGACCCCGCCGCGCCCGCGGGCCCGATCGCCTCGCCGCCCCGGGCACGACCGGCGCGGCGACGCCGCACGAGCCCGAGCAGACCGCCGATCCCCCAGGCGTTGACCCGCTCGCCGAGCACCATCAGCAGCGCCGGCAGGGCCACGACGGCGGCCAGCATCGCGACGAGGGTCACCGAGATCCCGGCGTAGCTCATCGACTTCAGGAAGAACGGCGGGAAGACGAGCATCACGGCCAATGCCACGATCACCGTCGCCCCACTGAACAGGATCGTCCGGCCGGCCGAGCGGACCGTCCCCTCCACCGCGGTGGCGCGGTCCCGACCCGCCGCCAGTTCCTCCCGGAACCGGCTGACCATCAGCAACGAGTAGTCGATGCCCAGCCCCAGGCCGAGGGCCGTCGCCAGGTTCACCGCGAAGATCGACACGTCGGTAAGCTCACCGATCACCGAAAGCGCGGCGAAGCCACCCAGCATGCCGAGCAGCCCGATACCCAGCGGCAGCAGGGCRGCGACCACGCCCGCGAACGCGATGACCAGCAACGCCAACGTGATGGGAATGGCGAACGACTCGGCGGCGGCGAGGTCGGCCGAGACGTGTCCGCTGATGTCCTCCCCGACCGTCGCGGCCCCACCCGGTCGGACCGTCACCGCCCCCGGCGCGTCCGCCCACGACCCATAATGATCAACGATGTCGGCGGCCTGGTCATCGTCCTGGACACTGGCGACGACGAGCGCCTGCCGACCGTCCCGCGAGCGCAGCGCCGGACCGCCCCCCGTCCAGTAGGACACGACGTCCCTCGCCCCGGCCTGGGCGGCGAGATCGGCCGCAACCTCCTTCCCCGCGGCGACGACCGCCGCGTCGTCGACATCGCCCGCCCGGGCGGTCACCAACAGGAGGAGGTTCGGGCGGCCGTGGAAGCGGGCGTCCAGGACGTCCTCGGCTCGGGAGGAGTCCGACGCTGGATCGTCGAACCCCCCCGTCTGGAGTTTGYCGAAGGCACCGCCCGCGAGCCCACCGGCGCCGAGCAGCACGAGGAGCGTAAGGACGAGGACCAGACGCGGGCGGCGCGTCACGAGCGCCACGAGCGGAGTAAACACGGAACCCTCCGAAGAGCAGGCGATGCTGAAGAGAACAGTGTTCGCGATCGCTGCTCGTGTCAAGACGCATCCGTTCRCAAAGTTGACAGCGTTCTCGTCGAGACCCACCATGACCGTGGTGAGCAGTCCGGTTCCCCGTCGCGAACGACTGCGGCAGGCCACTCTCGACGAGATCAAACAGACCGCGCGCGCCCAGCTGGCCGAGCGTGGCCCGGCTGCGCTCTCCCTACGGGGGGTCGCCCGGGTGATGGGCATGGCCCCATCGGCCCTGTACCGCTACGTGGACAGCCGGGAGATCCTGCTGGCCGAACTGGTCGCGGACGGGTTCGCCTMGCTGGCGGAGGCCCTGGAGGCGGCCTTCGACGCGGCCGATCCGCATGACCACCTACGACGCTGGCTCCAGGTCGCCCGCGCGCAGCGCCGCTGGGCCCTGGACCACCCGACGGAATACGGACTGATCTTCGGTCCCGGCATTCCCTGTGCCACGTCGACCAACGACCGGATGATCACACAGCTGCACCGCGCGGTCGCGGTGCTGTTCCGCTGCATGAGCGAGTCGACCGGGGCCGGCATGATCGACACCGCCGCGGTGGACGCCCAGCTCACCCCGCCGATGYGCGCCAGCCTGCAAGCCTGGGGACGCGACCACGACGTCGCGATCGACGCCGCCGGACTCGCCGTGTGCCTGGCCGTCTGGACCCAGTTGCACGGCTTCATCTCCTTGGAGATGTTCGGGCACCTCCCCCCCGCCCTTGACGACATCGACGAACTGTTCGACCGGCAGATGGCGGACGCGATCATCCGCGTGTGGCGAGGCGGGTACAACCTCGCCACGGTGATGCCCGTCCCGCCGGCCGGCCGACCGGTCGCGAAGTGACCACCCGGTGCCGGCCAGTCGGTCCGGTGATTGACGGTCCGGTGGTCGCCGGGCAGCGGTTCAGCTGCCCGGCGACCGGCCGCCGGACGGTCAGGCCGAGGTCCGCATTCGCCGCCCCAGTGCGTCGAGCGCGACCCGACGGGTACTCTTGATCTCCGGCAACCGCGCCTGATAAGCCGGTGCCGTGGCCAACGGCTGGTAGAAGCCGAGCCGCGGAACGAAGTCGGTGTCGTCGTAGCCCGGCGGCCGGTGCAACGCATACGTACGACCCGGGAAAAGCAGGTCGTAGTTGTCGGCGATCTGCCAGATGGCGACGTGCGGGTCGACCCGCCGACGCTGAAAGTACGCCTCCAGGACATCGATTGTGAAACTAATCTCATGGAACTGTTTGACCAGGCTGTGGTAGTGCTGGCCGACCTGATACTTGATCGGTAGTTCGACCTGGAGACTATCGGAGTAGTCGAGCAGATCGAGAGCCAGAACCTTCAGTGACGTCTCGACGCCGTACCCCCGCGAGAACGCCAGCGCCGCGAAGACGTCCGCGTCGATGACGAACTCCCCGATCAGCGGCTGGATTGTCCGAGTGATGGACGGCACATACCTGGCGAGCTGTTTCGACAACAGCGACCGCAGCATCTCGGTGGTTCGCCCCCCGGGCTGCCCGTCGCCAGTCACTCTACGCGAACTTCCGTTGACGAAAAGCGGGGCGTTATCGKCAGTCGCGGCGGCAGCCAGGACACCCACTGTATATGGATCATAGCTTTCCAGATCGGCGTCATGGAAGATGAGCCGACTCCCGAACGCAAGATAGGCGAGACTACGCATCGCACCCGCCTTGCCGCCGGTCGTGGTGGCCTCTCGGCCCGCGTGACGCTGCAGGACCGACTCCCCACGCACGACCCAGCTGGCGCCCGCGTCGGTCGCGATGCGCATCAGGCCATGTTCGTCCCCGTCCGACGACGGGTCGACAACCACGCCGATCTCGTCCAGCACGCTACGCTCCTGCATCCAGCGTTGCCGGTTGAGTGCGATGATGTCGCCGAGAGTTCGAGCCGCCTCCGGGCCACGGGCCGGGATGAGCAGACTCAGAGTGATGCCCTTGGCGAGTTTGTCGACCTCGATTGAGTCGAGGTCGAGGCTGGTGGGTTCGAGCGTTCGCACGGACGCCCCTCTCTCGTGACCTTTCTTCGGTACGGACAGCCCGTACCGGTGATGACGTCCAGATGGGGATCTGGTGCGGCATTGCCGGCGGTATCAGACGGGCTGGGTAGGGAATCCCCCGGCCACCCCGGACCGCATGATTGCGTACCTCCGTTCACAACGCCTCATCCGCCCGAGTCGTAGCCGGTACCTCCCCGCGTGTTCCGGTTCACCGCTTCCGCCTCTCGACCACCCGGGAACGATCGGTCCGCCACATGCAGGTGCTGGAGCGTCAAAGTATCGGTCTTACGACCGTGTCCGTCACTCCCCATCTTTCTCGAG
>NZ_MRUJ01000151.1:0-32222 GCF_002099325.1 Frankia sp. KB5
CGGCGGCCTCAACTTCGCCTCTCACGCCGGCGGCGGCTTTCTCCGCCGTCCCGAACTTCCCGGCAACACCGGTCGCGGCCATACCAACCCCGGATAGCTGCGATTGGATCTTGGCGCCGATGTCCCCGAATTTCCTGACGGACGGGATGATCACAATCTCAGCGGTACCGACCACAGTCATCGCAGCTACCGGCCTTCGATGTCGCAGACGAACCGGTGAACCGGCTGGCCGTCCTCGTTGACCGCACGGATCGGGCGCAAGCCGGCGGCGGCCATCTCACGGGCCCTATCGATGTATTCCTGTGCTGCGGCTACCTCGTCGGCGGTCAGCGCCGGGGAACGCCGGTAGGCGGCGTGGAGTCCTTTAAACCAGCGTCGGGCCGACCAGTCCGGTGATGCGGTCGCCAGGTATTCGGCGACCGGGCCCGGAACGGTCAGAACCGGATCCGAGCCGACCGCATGCACGAATGCGTAGGGGTTAAGATCGTTGAGGCGAGGGTCTTCCGGGGAAATGTGCTGTTCGATCTGGCCGGCGGCGCGGATGATGCCGCGGGCTACGTCGGTGTCGATGCTGTCGTCGAAGGCATCCGCCCAGGTGGGGCAGGCTGAGGCGTCGGCCCATTCGCGGAGGGACGAGGCGATAGCACGGGGGCYGACGATCGAGGGGGTGTGGTGAGAGTTGCGAGCCATGGGGAGGRCCTTTCGCGCATGCAAAATATTATTGGCGTGCGCGTGGGCGGTTTCACCAGCCCGACGGCCTGACACGCGGCTTCGCCGGTGGAGCCAGGGCTATTGTACGGGATTTAGGGTGGTTTGGCCTGCGGAAACGCCGACCGGAAAGCCACATTCAGACTACGGCACGGTCTTGATGACCGGGCCATCCTCGACGGCATGGACGAACCGGCGCGGAAGCCATGGCCCAACCCGACAATCAGCCTGAGATGCAAGCGGCACCGGCGACCACAGGGAGGTCCCGGCGTTCGGCTCACCCTCTCCTGGCGGCCCGATCTACCGTCCAGGGACTGCCCGGACTGCCGAAGAGTGCAGCCGCCAGCGAGTGGGGCGTAGCCGCAGCCGGCGAGAAGCAGGACGCGCCCCCCGCTCGGCGGCGGACAGCGGGCCCCTACTCACCGAGGAACGCTGACAGCGCATACGTCCCATGGCGGTCGAGGTTGCCGCAGGCCCCGGTCATCGGCCTGTCAGCTCCTCTGCGCCGAGGGCCCGGTAGAGCGTGGACCGGCCGACACCAAGGTCGGAGGCGACGTCAGCGGCTGAACGTCCCGCGTCGATGGCGGCGCGGGCGGTGGCGACCTGGCCGTCGGTGAGCTTGCGCGGCCGGCCGGTGGCCTTACCCTTGGCCTCACCGACGGCGCGGGCGTGCGCGGCGCGTTCACGCATGAAGGTGCGCTCCATCTCGGCGAACAGGCCGAGCATGAGCACCGCAAGACCGCCCATGCCGGACTGGTCGGTGGTGTCGATCGGCATCGGGTCTTTGAGGGTGCGGATACGGATGCCGTGCTCGGTCAGGTCGTGGATCAGGTTCAGGCACTCGCGGAGGTTGCGCCCGACCCGGTCGAGCGTCACGGCGACGATCGTGTCGCCAGGCTTGCAGTGRCACACGAGCCGCTTCCATGCGTCGCGTTCGAAGGTGGCTCCCGACTTCTTGTCGGCGTAGATCAGGTCGGTGGCGATGCCGTAGGCGGTGAGCGCGTCGATCTGGCGGTCAAGATCCTGGTGGGTCGTGCTGACCCGGACATACCCTCGCTCCATGTCCCGAAAGTTTATACCATTGCTGATATTCGGGACACAATTATGGGACTAGATTTCGGGAACCGGTGACGTGCGGTTTTGCCCCACGGCCCAGAACTTTGGATCACTGTCCCGTAACCATGGTTTTAGGACAGTGACCGTAGGTGACCATTGTCGACCGCCACCGACCAGAACGGACCGGCTAGGCGGCCGGCCGTCGGCAGGACGCGAGCCACCGCTCAACATCACCAGCGCTGACGAACACCCGGCCGCCGACAGTCCAGCTCGGGATCCGCCGCTCGGTGGTGAGCCGGCGAGCGAGACGCTCGCTGATCGCCGGYCAGCGGCGGGCGATCTCCGCCCGCGGCACCAGGTCCCGCGGCGCCTCGTGGCGGGTCAGCTCGTCCTTCATGCACCACGGCCCCGGGTCGGTGGCACGGAGTCCGCGGCACGGCGTGCGTCAAGAAGGCTCGTCCACGCCGTCTCGAAATCTTCGGCGGCGGGAAAGTAGTCCCCGGCGAGTCCGGCGAGCACCGCCTCCTCGACAGCCGACCCGCCCGCAGACCGAAGGACCCGCACCGCCGACCAGGCCCCATCCGCGGCGATCATCCGCCATCGGTGGAACAGCAGCAGAAGCTCCGCCTCACCCTGCGGTGCTGTGAGCGCACGGGCCCGCTCGGCCGCGAACTCGCCCCGGGCCCGGATCGTCTCCCGGCCGGCGGGTTCCTCGGCGGCCTCGATGCTGGCCAGCTCGGCAAACCGTTCGTCCATCAAACGGCGAGCGGCGATCAAGGTGTCGGCGTCCGCTCCACCGCGGGCGAGCCGAGCAAGCTCGGATTCGGCGATCAGCGCACGGCGGCGGGCGACCGCAACCACGCCGGGCAGCGCCGCGCCGCTCACAGCTCACCGCCGACCATCGGACGTTCAGCCGCCGCGGCGACCTGCTGGAAACAGCCGCCGACGACCGCGGCGACTCGGGGATCGTCGGGGTCGTGCCCCAAGGCCCGGACGACCAGGTCGACGATGTCCAGCACATGATCCCGATACGCCTTGATCAGGTTCTGCCGCTCCGCCTCCACCCCGGCGTCAGCCGCCGCACGGGCTGCGGCGATGAAATGTTTGCGCTCCTCGCGGTGGAGGATTACCAGCGGTGACGGCGTGGGGTGCAGGCCACCGGTGTCGACGAGGATGGGGCGGCCGTCAGGGTCAACGGTCCGGTTCACCTCCCCTTCCAGCATCGAAATCATGCCTGCGGTCCGGCTGATTTCTTCCTGAAGGGCCGCCAGCGGCGCGATCGGGCGGGGGGCGCCGAACCGCCGATAGCCGTCGACGACACGTTCGCGGACGCCGGCGAGCTGCCCGGCCGGCGTGTTGCCGCCGTGCAGTCTGCAATTCCCGTCTCCCACATGGTTTGTTCCTCGCCCGGCGGTCGCCCGGCATCGTGCGGGGGCTCCGGCCCGGCGAACCCGGGAGTTGCAGCGCCCGGGGACCGGCGGGGGCAGGTCGCTGTCGTCACGTTTCGGCATCACAACCTCACTTCCATTACTCGCAGTGACGAGATTCATGACGGGCCGCCATTTGACCGACGGCCCGTCACCTAATGTGATCAGCGGCCGGTGTGGCGGGGAACTGTCTTCGGCGCGGTCCCGGCCTTGACCAGCGGCGCGGACCGTTTGCCCGCGGCCTTTCCGCCGGCAGCCGGTGGCCTGCCGGCAGCGGTCCTCATTGCGGCGGCGGCGCGCAGGGCGGTGGCACGCCGGACGGTCAGTTTGGAGATGCGGTGTCGCCGGTCCGCTGCGGCAAGCTTTCGGGCGAGGGCGGCCTGCCTGCGGCGCAGGCGGGCAACCCGGTCGGCGCGGCGCAGGCGGGCAACCCGGTCGGCCGCATGCCGCAGCGCGGCGACTTCGGCCGCGAGGTCGGCGGCAGGGGTGGCGTCGCGGGTTGTCGGGTTCACCGGGCGTGGCCGGGCGGGGCTCATGGTCGGGGGCTCCTGTCGGATGGGGTTTGCTGGTTGTGCTTGCCGTCGTCGGCGGGCAGGCCGAGGGCTTCGAGGATGCTGATTCGCTCTCCGGGGTCAACGACGAATCGGTGGATGGTCCTCCTGGCCCGGTCGACCGCATTCGGGGTGAGCGGGGGGACAGCGTCGAATCGGTGTAGCGGCTCGGCTGTTGGGCGGCTCGCCATCAGAAGGCGCCGTCGGATTCGATCTTCGTGGCCATCTTCCGGAGGAAGGCAGCAACGTCGCCCGGGTCGGCCCCGGAACCCACAGTGACGGTGATTTTCGGGGCGGGTGGCGGTGGGGGCACTGCGACCATGCCGGTGATTGGAATGCGGGTTCCGGCGACGAGCTGACCGCGGTCCTCCGCGTTCGGACGATCATCCTCGGCGCCCTCGCCGCGGAAACGATCGGTACGGAAACCGCCCCGCCCCCCATCGCGCAGGACGCCACGGTCCTCGTCGCCGGCGACGGCGGCGAGGATGCCGGCCTGGGCATGGTCGTCGGTGAGGCCGACGAGCTGTTCGGCGAGGGTCATTGCCTCGTGCCACCAGCCGGCGGCGCGGGTAAGGGCTTCGCGGGCAGCGGGGCCGACGGTGCGTGTGCCGTCGCTGTAGGTGACAGCCCGAAGTTTCGGCTTGTCGGGACCAAGGAGCTCGTCTCGGACAGCGCGGGTGTTGGACATGTGACTGCCGAGGAGCTTGGCGGCCCGGTCGCGGATCTTCGAGGGCAGGCTGTCGAGGCGGGGATCGGGCGTGCTGGCGGTGGCGGGCATGGGGGTCCTTTCGGTTGGGGTCTTCCGCTTCGTCCCGGACGGGGTTTGCCGTGGACGGGGTTCGTCCATCGGCCGCCAGACCCCAACCCCGTCCCCCGTCCCCCGTCCTAGAGACGGGGGGGACGGGGGGGACGGGGTTGGTTCTGACCTCTCTGAGCCCCGTCCCGGACGGGGTTTGGACGGGGTGTGGACTGGGGGGACGTGGTGGGTTTTCGTTGGGGGTCGCCTGCCCATCTACGCCGTCCCGATCTCGGAGGGCTGATCGTCACGGAAGGGCCGGATAGACCGGTGGAGGCGTGACTGCCCGGCCTGCTCGACGGTCACGTACCCCTCGGCGACGAGGCGATCAAGGCCCTGTCGTTTCCCCCGGGCATTGCCGGAAACGGATTGTTCGATCTTTGAGGTGGAGAGTGGAGCGTCCGGCGCCGTCTCCAGGTAGCGGCTGATCCGCTCCATCAAGATCGTCGGCCGGAACGGCTTCGCTGGGTCGTGGGTCTCGGCGGGCTCTAGGCGGGCGAGCACAGACCGGTCCGGGAGGGATTCGAGGTGAAGGACCCCGATCTCGTCGTGCTTGGGGCCGCCCGCGAAGGACCTGACCTGTCCGGGTCGATCCTTAGCGACCTCGATGACGGCCTGGCCGTGGAGGCCGAATCCGAACGTTTCGGTGGCCCGCACCGAATATGAGGCACCGTTGATTCCCGCACGTTTATGCTGGGCGCCCAAAGCGTTTTTCGTACCCGGAAGTGTGTTTTTTGGAATGTGGTCGATCATTACGGTTGCAGCGCCTGCCTGCGCTAGCGGCCGGGGAAGAAGATCGAAGAATTCGGCGGCGTCCTTCGTTCCCTTGTCCGGGTCTAGGCCGTGCAGCACCATCGCCTCGGAAACGCCGTCGAGAACGGCAAGGGTGGACTGTGCGGCGAGCTGGTAGAGCCCGGCCGCGTCGGCCCCGCCGGGTGCCAGCGGACCGTCTGGTCGGATGTACCGCAGGCGCTCCCGGATGCGGCCCGGGTTGGCGCCGAGTGCGAGCATGCGGGAGACGACCGAACCTTCGTCATCCTCAAAATCGACGTATAGCACGGCGTTGCCGGCATTAATCTCCTGGACGGCGCCGTACTGGCATAGCCACGATTTCAACGATTCGGATTCACCGAACACCGAGTGAACCTTTCCCGGGTAGAACAGGCATCGTCCGTCCGTTCTGGCGAGCACCGTGGGCTGCGGGGGCGCGTAGGAGCCGTTGAGGACTGGGGTCAAGTCGACAGGCGTCCACGCGGACGCTGCCACCGGGCCAGACTGGCGGGGTTGGGCGAGTTCTTCGCCGAGTGCGGCGTGCAGCTTGCGGATGGTCTCGGGGTCCACGCCACGAGATACAGCCTGGGAGAGCTGAACGGTCAGCCCCTTGCGGCGGCGGCCGGCTGCCTTATTCTGGAAGATCCCGTGGAAGTAGCTGGCGTTGCCCGGTGTGGTGGCCTGCTGCCGGATTTTTTCGATGTCCCAGACGCTCAGCCCGAATGCTTGGGCTGCCCCGACCGCCTCGGCGCGACGTTCGAGCTCGACATAGACGGCGCCCGGGGAGACGAGCGTCGGACTTTGATTCCAAAGATCACAAATGACCTGGAAGAGTTCCCGGTGCACAGGCCGGTGGAAGTCTGCGGGGTCGACGGGGCCGACGATCTGTAGAAATCGCCCAGGGTCGATATCGTTCGGGAATTCCAACAGGATTCCGAGGTAAATTTCTTCGGCGAGGACTTCGTCGTGCGAGTCTGGGCCGGCTGGTGCAGTCGACGGCAGGGTCCGGCCATCGATTGCGCCGGATAGTGGGAAGCCGTATGTCACTGGAGCGCGCTCCTGCGCGCGGGGCGCACGTATAGGCCGACCTGTTCCCGGGCGGCGGCCTCCCATTCCCACGGCGCCCAGTCCGGGTGGGCCGCGCGGATGCGTGTACGCGCCCAGGGGAGCAGGTGCCAGGCGTCGAGTCGGATCACTTGTGTCGGCCGTTCCCGGGTGGGTGCGGCGCCGACGTGCCGGCTAGGCGGCGTGATATGGGTCGGCGGGGATATCGTCATGGTTGACGGCTTTCGTGGCGGAGGCTGCGGCGGTAACGACGCCCCGGGTTGTGGTGACCCTGGGCGTCGTCGCGTTTGGGGCCTTGCGGTGACCGGTGGTCCGGTGGTGGCGGGTCACTGGTCGGCCTCGACGAGTAGGCGGCGTAGAGCCGCGACGGGAACGGCATATCTTTCGCCGTGTTTGATCAGGCGAACCGGGAACTGACCGGTCCGTGCGAGTTCTCGCGCCTTCGTGGTCCCCATGTTCAAGATCGACGCTGCTGTCGGCAGGTCGGTGAGCAGCGGCAGGGCGTCGAGGTCCCGCGCGGTCCACTGTCCGCGTGCCGGCCGTAGTTCGGCGGCGGTGCTCACGCCGACATCCGACGGTCGAGCTCGGCCCGCTCCTGCTCGGCGAGCCAGCGTTCAACTTCTGACTTTCGGTAACGGACCAGGCCGCCCTCGACGCGGAACCCGCGCGGTCCGACGCCGCGGGTGCGCCACTGCTCGAGGGTTCCGATCGCCACACCGATGTAGTCGCTGACCCTCGCCTTGTCCCAGAGTGGATCTTCTGTCATCTGCCCTCCATAACCGGTACCCCGTTGCCGCACCGGTGCTCCGATGCTTCTGACCGTGAGGCCACTACATCACCTGGGTTAGGGGCACGTCAAACAACGGCCTGCCGATACCCGATGCCGTAAGGTCAAGTTATGTCTGAAGCAAGCGTCGATGTCCCGACGGTCGCCGCTGTGATCGGCCGGCGCGCTGGCGATCTACGCCGCGAGGTCGGGATTAGCCAGGGCGATGTCGCTCTCGCCGCTCGGCGTCATGGCCTTCCCTGGAAGCAGTCCAGCATCGCGACCCTCGAAGCGGGGCAGCGCGATCTCAGCGCGGCTGAGCTGGCAATACTCCCGCTCGCGCTCGCCGAAGCGTTCGGCCGCAGAGTCACCCTGGCGGACCTCATCGATCCTGATGAAGAGGTGCGCCTGACGTCGAGAGTCACCGGGAGCGGCCGATCCGTGCTTAACGTCTACGGTGCGAAGAACGTCGGCGTCTTCATGGTGGGCGGCGTCGGAACCCTCGCCTCCGGAAACGTGGGGACCATTTACGGCGGCATCGTGGAGGGCCCGAAGGGCTCCATGGCGGTGTTCGGCATGGTGCCCACTGAGGCCGAAGTGAAGGCGGCCCGCAAGCTGAAAGTGCCGCCGTTGCTGGTTGCGGAGACGGCACACAATCTGTGGCGCTGCTCGTTGACGGAGCGCCGCGACCAGATGGTCGCCGAACGGACGGATGCCGGCACGGACCCGGACCGGCTGCGGGCGCTGCGCGGCCGGGTCACTCGCGCGCTGGTGAACGAGGTCGAGCAGGCAATCCGGCTGAGCGGCGCGGAGGCAAAAAGTGAAGATCAAGACTGAACGTCGGTGTGGCTGCCGCGACGAGGACGGCCGGAAGTACCCGCGCGGGAAGTGCCCGGAGCTGGCGGCCAAGCGCACGCACGGCACCTGGTCGTACCGGTTCCGCGTACCCAAGGAACTCGTCCCCCTGGTCGGCAAATCCGAGATCAGCGACAGCGGATACGCCACGAAGAAGAAGGCCGAGGAAGAGGCGGAGAAGGCCGTGGCGCGGGTCCACACAGGCCGCCAGCACATCGGCGGGTTGACCGTGGGCGACTACCTGCGGGACTGGCACAGCCGGAAGAACGCGCTCCGGCCTACCACCCGGGCGCGCTATGAGCAGTTCATCCGGCTGCACCTGGTGCCGTTTCTCGGCGACATGCCGTTGGCCGGTCTCCGCTCGGAGCACATCGACAGCGCACTGAAGCTGGCCGTCGCTACGTCCCAGGCGCCGGAGCGGCGGCCGCGCCGGCCGATCGGGCCGGCGACGGTGGCGGACGTGTTGGAGATGCTGCGGACGGCCCTCAACGACGCGCTGAGACAGCGAAAGATCGACTTCAATCCGGCGCTCGGCGTCGAGCTGGCGTCGTACGCCACGCCCGAAGTCGAGCCGTGGGAAGCCGAAGAGGTGGGCCGCTTCCTGGACGAGGCGGCATCCGATCGTCTGGCCGCGGCGTACGAGCTCATGGCCCTTCACGGCCTGCGCCGCGGGGAGGTCTGCGGCGCGACCTGGACGGCGCTGGACGAGGAAGACCGGGTGCTCGTGATCCGCAAGCAGATCACCCGGTCCGGTTCGGTCATGGGGGTGTGGGAGCCGAAGACGAAGGCGGGCCGGCGGAAGGTGGACCTGGCCGAAGTCGTGCTTGGCTCGCTCGCCATTCACCGGCTTCACCAGGACGAGGAACGCGCCGCGGTCGGTGTCGACCGGTGGGACAACGGGATCTTGCCGGACGAGCACGGCAACCCGGTCCAGCTCGAAGACCTGATCTTCACGCATCCGTCGGGCCGGCACCTGGCCCCGGAGTACCTCACGCGACAGATGCAGCGCATCGCCCGGCGGGTCGGTCTGCTGTCGAACGTGCGAGATGCCGCGCCGAAGGGATCGACGACGATTGTCGTCGGCAAGCGGTACCGGCAGGCCGAGGGCACGTGGACGCTCTACCGCGACCGGGCGCCGATCGGTGAGGTGACCGTTCTCGGCGTAGGTGGTGGGCTGTCCGGTTCGCGCGCTCTGCTGCGCCTAACCGCGCCGCTGTCGGTCGACCTGGCGATCGGGGACGAACTCGGAGACCGGCTGCTGTCGCCGAAGCGGCTGCACGATCTCCGCCACGGATCGGTGACGATCATGCTCGACAACAACGTGAACGAAGTGATCGTGTCGAAGGTCGTCGGTCACTCCTCGACGACCGTCACCGGGAACCTGTACGCCCACAAGCTCAAGTCGACCGGGCGCGCAGCGGCCGAAACGATCGCCGCGGCGATCCCTCGCGAAATCCGGCGCGGGCACCCTGTGGGCACCAGCGCGGGTGACGGTGGCGGGATCGGGAAGGCCGGGAGCGTTTCGCCTGGTCAGGGGCCCGTCCGTCGCGGACAGGCCCCTTCCAGCGGCGTGGAGGTGGCGGGAATCGAACCCGCGTCCTCCGGCCCCGACACAGGGCTTCTCCGGGCGCATCCTGCTACTTGTTTCTCAGCCTCGTCGGACACGCAGGCAAGCCAACATAGGCTCAGTCGCTGTTTGATGTCCCGACCGACCCCGCGACCAGGTCAGCCGGTGATCCTCCTAGCGACGTCAGATTCTGGGCCGGAGGCTCTCCCAGACTGACGACTACCTAGTCCCTCTTAAGCGGCGAGCGCGTAAGTGGGGGTAGTGGGCTGCGTCTTGTTGGCAGCTGTTGTTCTGAACGGATCGTTAACGAGATAACCGCTCATCCTCGGCCCGCTTCCCCTGCCTCGACGTCCGGAGTCGAAGCCGGTCACCCCCAAGTTCTGATCAGTTACGACGTTTCAGTGTACCGCAGACGCAGACGCAGACGCAGACGCAGACGCCGGCACCAGCAAACAGACGCTCCTGCCAACCCGACCCATCGCGCGCGTCACTGCGTCCAACGCTCGGACGCCGGCTCCATGTTCCCACGTCGGGCACCCCGCGTACCAACGGGTTTCCGATGTGGCGGCTGTGGCGGGCGTGGCGGCCGCGCGTCACAGYGGCCCGGCCCCGTGGGCATGCCGTCGCGGGCAACGTCGTTGTACGGAGTTGTTGTATGGATAACGGCTACCAGACGACCAGCGCCTCGGGAGATCACCGTGGAGATCAAGGAACTGGGACATCTCGTCCTCTACGTCCGGGACATCGAGCGTTCCAGCGCCTTCTACCGGGACGTACTCGGCTGGCGGCAGATCTTTCCCGACCCGGCGGGCGCGGACGGCAACCCACTGCGGGCCCCCGCCGCCGCGTTCTCCTCCGGACGCACCCACCACGAGCTGCTCCTCATCGAGGTCGGCGAGGACGCGGCGGCCATACCCCAGGGCCGGCGGGTGGGATTGTACCACTTCGGGCTGAAGGTTGGCGACAGCGACGACGAGCTGCGCGCGGTGCTCGCCCGTCTGCACGACGCGGATGTGACCGTCGTCGGCGCGTCGGATCACACGGTCACCCACAGCTTGTACATCCTCGACCCGGATGGCAACGAGATCGAGCTCTACATCGACGTTCCCGGGGTCGACTGGCGGAGCACTCCCGCGCTCGCCGCGGCTCCGGTCCGTCCGTTGCGGCTCTGATCAGATCAGAAGATCAGATCAGAGCCGCCGAAATCAGAGGCGCCGGGAGTTCCCGCCTTCCGCCGCACGGGCCGTCGCTCGGTGAAACTGTGCCCATGCGACCGTCCCCCGACCAGCGTCGGCGGCTGCCGACTCTGCTGGTGGCGTTGGCGATCCTCAGCGGTCTCGTCGACGCGGTCAGTTTTCTCGGACTCGGCCGGGTGTTCGTGGCCAACATGACCGGAAACGTCGTCCTGCTGGCCTTTGCGCTGGCCGGGGCCCCGGGCCTGTCCGCCGACCTGTCGGCGCTGRCCCTGGCTGGCTTCCTGGCCGGAGCCGTCATCGCCGGACGGATCGGCACGGTGACCATAATCGGCGGTCGCCGCTTCTCGTGGTTGATCATCGCGATGGCCGCGCAGACCGGGCTGATGGCCGGCGCGCTGATCGCCACGCTGGTCACCCAGGGACTCGGTACGGAACCCGAGATCCCCGAGATCCCCGGGGCCCGGCCCTATGCCGTCATCCTCCCGCTGGCCCTCGCGATGGGCCTGCAGCACGCGACGGCTCGGCGGATGGCCGTTCCGGACATCCCGACGAATGTGCTGACCAGCACGTTGACCGGGATCATCATCGACTCCCGGCTCGGCGGAGGAACGGGCCGCGGTGGGGCGCGGCGGACGCGGCGGTTCGCCGGCCCCGTCGCCATGTTCGCCGGAGCCCTGATCGGGGGCCTGTGCCTGCTCCATCTCGGCCGGATCGTCCCGCTCGTCCTGGCGACCGGTACCGTCGCCGGCTGCCTGATCGCCACCGTGACCGGCACCGTTGCGGCGCCATGATCAGGAAGCCGGAGAGACTTCGCCACCCGCGCCGCCCGGCCTGGTCGCACGGCGCCGCTGCCGGATGACGACCGTCGTGTCGAGACCGCCCTCGCCGTCCGCCTGGGCAGCTGCGAGATCCCGCTCAGCCAGCTCGATCATCGGCAGCGGGATACCACGCCGGCCCGCCTCGGCAAGGCAGATCCGCAGATCCTTGCGCATCCAGTCGACCGCAAACCCGAAATCGAACTCGTCGCGCACCATGGTCTGACCACGATTCGCCAGGTACCACGAGTTGGCGGCGCCGCCGGCCACGGCGGAAAGCACCAGATCGGTGTCCAGACCGGCGGCAATAGCAAAGTTGATGGCCTCGGCCGCCCCTTCGACGRCTCCCGCCACCAGAATCTGATTGACCATCTTGGTGAGTTGTCCGCTACCGACCGGCCCGATCCTCGTAATGGTCGCGCCGTAGGCGGCGAGCACCGGCCTGGCCCGCTCGATCGTCTCAGGATCCCCACCGCACATGATGCTCAGCCGGCCGGCCATGGCACCCGCCTCCCCGCCGGAGACCGGGGCATCGACGAAACCGACGCCGACCTCGGCGGTGCGCGCCGCGATCTCCTCCGCGAGTTCCGCGGAGGTCGTCGTGTGATCGACGATGATCGCACCAGGCCGAAGCGCCCCCAGCACCCCGTCGGCACCGAGGACGACCTCGCGGACGTCGTCATCGGCACCGACGCAGAGGCAGACGACGTCGACCTCGGTCGCCGCGGCGGCGGGCGACGGCGCGATCCGGCCGGAATGTTCCTCGGCCCAGCGTGCCGCGGTCGCGGCCGTGCGATTGAACGCGGTGGTGGAGAACCCGGCCCGAACCAGGTGACCGGCCATGGGAAATCCCATCGTGCCCAGTCCGACGAAGGCAACACGCATGAACGTCACTCCTGTTTCGCCCCCGATGGCGTCCACCGGGATCGGTCGGTCATGAGAGTCGGTCGGTCATGAGAGTCGGTCGCCACCGCCCCGACATCCGATACCCCCGACATCCGATACCGGGGTGCAGACGAAGGCCCAGGGAGCTCCACGCAGCCTCGTCATCACCACGGTGACGGCCGGTCCACCGGGAATCAGATCACGACGGCGGGGTAGCAACCGGCGACGGATCTCCTCGACGTCGCCGGCGAGACCGCGTCGCCGGACGTCCAGCGACCCGATCTCACGAGACCGCAACAGGTCCGCGATCCGGCGCACGTCGAAGGGCAGCTCGGCCTCGATGCACAGCAGGCGGGCGAAGGGGGTCGTCACTGCCTCGTCGGAGGTCAGGAAGGCGATCATCGGATCAATCTGCCAGGCTCCGAGGCGCCGCCCGAGCTCGCCGATCAGGCCCGCCCGAGTGACCGCCGGGCTCGGATCGTGGAGGAACCGGCCCGGAGCCGCTACCCGACCGGCTAGCTCGCCGACCCGACCCACCCGACCCACCCGACCCGCCCGACCTGTATCCGCCGGGACGACTGGATCCGGGGTCCCGGTGAGGCTCACCGGCGCTCCTCTGGCCCGCAGGGACGCCGAGCCGCCCGGCCCGGGCAGCACAGTGGCGCGACGCGAGGCGGTCGCGAGGGCCGGTGAAAACAGTACGGCCTCCTTGAGATCCCGTCCGTCGGCCACAAACTCGATCTCCCAGCCGGGGGGAACCAGCTCCGTCGCCAGCCCTGGCGCGGCCTTCACCGCGACGGCCGCAACCTTGTCGGCAAGCCCGAAGCACCAGGCCAGCGGCGGCTCGCTCGCCCGCGACACCAACCGACGGTCGCCGGCACGCCGGGCCGGATCGACGAACACGGCGTCGCATCCGGAGAGGTCCACCTCCCGCACGTCGGACAGGCGCGTCTCGAGGCATCCCGTCGGCACGGTCGATCCCGTGGGCGGCGCGGTCGTGGGCAGCACCGTCGTGGGCAGCACCGTCGTGGGCAGCACCGTCGTGCCCTCGACCGCGTGGACGGCGACGTTGAGCGCGGCCATCCGCAGATGAACCGGATCCCGGTCGACGAGCATGATCTCCCGGCCCCGCGCGAGGGCCAACGCGTCCCCGCCGATCCCCGTGCACAGGTCGACGAGCCGRCACAGACCGGCGAACCGCGCGGCCCGATGCTCGGCCGCCGCCTGCGAGGACGCTTGTTCCAACCCGGCTCGGGTGAAGAACATCCGATCGGCCCGAGCAAACTTGACCATCGCGCGCCGCCTCAGCTCCGCCTGAGTGAACGCGGCGGCGAGGAGCGCGGGGGACACGCCCTCGGCGCGCAGGCGGGCACCGACAGCCAGTTCCCGGGCCGCGC
Source organism: Frankia sp. KB5 (assembly GCF_002099325.1). Taxonomy (NCBI): domain Bacteria; kingdom Bacillati; phylum Actinomycetota; class Actinomycetes; order Frankiales; family Frankiaceae; genus Frankia; species Frankia sp. KB5. The sequence goes on from NZ_MRUJ01000151.1 coordinate 13,856, forward strand.
CTCCACCGGCACGCTCATCCTCGGCAAATGCCGCGACCGCCGCCGCCAGCACCGCCTTACCCTGGGCGCTCAGCAGGGCCTCGAACTGCGCCAGCCGGTCGCCGTCGGAGGCGGTCACGGCGACCCGGATGCTGCCGGAACCGGCGAATCCGCGGCCCGACGACGAAATAACGACGACGGGAACATCGACAGAAACGTCGACAGGAACATCGGCGGCACCACGGACGGTGTCATGGACGGCTGGCTATCAGAGGTAGCGCCCCTTGGCTCGGCGGCCCATCGCCCGGCCGATCTCCCGGGCCGCGTCCCGCTCCGCGATCGCGTGCCGTTTGTCGTAGGACTTGCGGCCACGCGCCAGCGCAATTTCGATCTTCGCCCGCCCGTCCTTCCAGTAGAGCGAGAGCGGGACCAGCGTGAGCCCACCCTCCTGGGTCTTACCGACCAGCTTTTCGATCTCCGCCCGGTGCAGCAGCATCTTGCRCTTGCGGCGGGGAGCGTGGTTCGTCCAGGTCCCCTCGGTGTACTCGGGGATGTGCACGTTGTGCAGCCAGATCTCACCATCGCTGATCTGGGCGAACCCGTCGACGAGCGAGGCCCGCCCGGCCCGCAGCGCCTTCACCTCGGTGYCACGGAGCACCAGCCCAGCCTCGTAGGTGTCGAGGATGTCGTAGTCATGCCGGGCGCGCTTGTTCTGCGCGATCAGTCTGCGCCCCGTCTCCCTCGGCACTGTCCTGTCCCTCTTCCCACACCGTTCGCGAAATCTTCTCCGAACCTACGTCCTGCCTCCCGCGTCGGTGACACGCCGGCTCCACCGCGAGGACACCCATGGTATCGATCATGTGAGCGCCATCGTCGGTCGCCGACGTGGCCCGGGTGACGTCGCCGAGCGCTCCGTAGGGCGACGAGCGCCGTCAGCGCGCCCCGCGGAGGAGCCGCCGCGGCGGCGCGACCTGGGCGTTCAGCACCTTCCACCTCCTTGCTCGGCTGTCGAGCTTGCTCGGCCGTCGAGACGATGGACTTGATGACGATGGACTTGATGAACGGTGCCAGCGAGTACTATACTCGAACACACGTTCGATGACCAGAGTGTTCAGGCGGATCGGCGGCGATTCCTGCCGGCAGATCCAACCGCTCCCTCTACGCGCCCATGACAGGCGGCATGATGCATCCAGTGACCAGACCCGGTTCATCGCTTCGGCCCGGCTCACAGTCCAGTCCGGGCGAGTCCAGTTCAGGCGAGTCCAGCCCGCGCGAGGAAGCAGAGGCCCTGGGCCCCCGCGACACCGGAGTCGACGACCGTGGTTCTCTTTCCCGTCATCTGGACTCATCGATGGTTTATGGTCATCGTGTAGCTGAACTCGACGCGGACGGATGCCTCCGGGCAGATGTGGAGATCGGTCGGGAGATCGCGCGCTGGGAGGCGGCACGGCTGCTCGTGAGAGCGAGGTTCGCGCAGCTACGGYCGCCCACGGAAGAGGATGAGAGCGGGGTTGCCAGGGGATTTCACGAGTTCGCGGGAGACGAACTGGCCGCCGAGYTGAGAATGTCATCAGCGGCGGGAAACAAACAGTTGGGTTTCGCGGTCGGCGTCGTCCGCCRCATGCCGGCAGCGCTGACTGCTCTGGAACATGGTGAGCTAGATTCCCAGCGGCTGACCGTGCTGGAACGACTGACGGCCAACCTGTCGGACGACCAGGCCGCGGACGTGGCGGAGACGGTTCTGCGCCGGGGTGGGCGGCCGAGCCACGCAGCGTTCGCGGCCGCCGTTCGACGGCGTGTGGTGCTGGTAGACCCTCAGGGCGCGGAACAGCGTCGCCGCAGGGCGACGAAGGCGCGTCGGGTGACAGTGCGGGCCGAGCCGGATGGTATGGGCCGCATCTCGGCCTCGCTTCCGGCGGACCGCATGCTCGCGGCGTTTCGACGAGTGGACCTTCTGGCGAGGAGAGCGGGCGGTGCGCAGGACGGTCGCGGGCTCGAGCAGCGTCGGGCCGACGTTTTCTACGACCTGCTGATGGGGCGGGATCGTGACCGTGTCAGTATCGAGATKCAGGTGGTCGTGTCGGCTTCCTGTCTGCTGGGTATGTCGGAACGGCCGGCGGAACTTCCCGGTTATGGCCCGATACCGGCCGGACTCGTTCGCGAGATGGCCGAGAACCCCCGATGCACATGGCGGCGGATACTGATGGATCCGCCGGAAGGACGAGTTCTGGAGGTCAGCCGGCGTCGCTTTCCCTCGGCCGCCCTGGCTCGTCATGTTCGAACTCGAAACCCTACATGTGTCTTTCCGGGATGCGAGCAGCCTTCCATTCACTGCGATCTTGATCATACCAGGCCGCATCGTCGAGGTGGCCAGACGAGCGAGCAGAACCTCGGGCCAAAATGCCGGAGGCATCACCGGCTGAAACACTCGGGTGAAAAGCGGCCTAGGCGTGACGCCAAGCAAGGAGCTACGAGAAGACCGGGGCGGCCGGGCACATCATCTCCTGATCAATCCACGCAGAAGGGATGGTCCGTGTGCCAGCCCAGGCCTGGACATTTCACCTGGACGAGCCCGGAGGGACGCCAATATGAGGTGTCACCCGAAGATTATCTCAAGGAAGTATTCATCGAGGATGATGTCCAGTTCGAATCGAATCGAATCGAATCGAAGCGAACCGGGGCCGAGCGACGGATGACGCCTCAGACCCGCAGATGACGGCGGAGCKCCACCGAAGCCATCAMGGCGGCGGCGAGCACACCGACCCCCAGCACRACGGCCGCGGTCTCCCRGACCGCCGACCAACCGAACAGGGGGAACATCGTCTGCTTCGCGAACCGGCCGTCCACCAGGTAGATCTTGGCCAACGCAAGCACGCCCGTGGCGAGCAGCCCGCCAACCAGCCCCACCGCCGCGATCTCCAAGACGAACGGAGCCCGGATTGTTCCATTGGAAGCACCGACCATCTTCATGATCGAAGTCTCCCGTCGCCGGGCGTGCGCCGAGATCCGGATCATCGTGTAGATGAGGGCGAAGGACGCCAGGGCCTGCACGCCGGCGAGGGCGAAAGCGCCCGCTGTGAAGGCGTCGAGGAACCGGTACAACGGGTCAAGCAGGCCGCGCTGGTCGCGAACAGCTTCCACCCCGTCGAGGCCGGTGTAGGTGACGACGATGTCGCGGGCCGCTCGCGGATCGGTAAGCGTGAGTCGTAGCGCCGCGGGCAGGTCGTCGGGTCCGACACCGGCGAGGACGTCGGGCGATCCACGGAAGTCCCGGCGGAAACGGTCGTACACCTGCTGTTTGYTTTCGTACCGCACGTCGGCGACCAGTGGATCCGCCGCGATCTCGGCATCGAGGGCAGACCGCTCGCCCGGGGTGATGCCATCGGAGAGATCAACGACGACCTCGATCTGGTCGAGCAGGAAGTCGTCGATGGTGTGCACCTGCGCCCGCAGGAGCAGGCCCGACCCCAGCAACGCCAGGCAGATCGTGACAGTTATGATCATGGCACAGGTCATCGCCAGGTTGCGGCGCAGGCCCGTCCACAGCAGCGACGCCAGCAGACCCGGTCGCATCAGCGGACCCGGTCGGCCGGCACCCTGGGCCGGGGCCGGGGAATCATCGGCACCGCCAGATCATCCTGGTTGTAACGTCCGCGAGCCTCGTCCCGGATCAGCGCGCCGTCGCTCAGCTCGAGCACCCGGCGGCGCATCGCGTTGACGAGCGACGCGTTGTGGGTGGCCATCACGACGGTGGTGCCGGCCTGATGAACAGTGTCGAGCAGGTTCACGATCTCGATGCTGGTGTTCGGATCGAGGTTGCCGGTCGGCTCGTCGGCCAGCAGGATCCGTGGACGGCCAACGAACGCCCGGGCGATCGCGACCCGCTGCTGTTCGCCTCCGGAGAGTTCGTCGGGATACCGGTCCGCCTTCTCCGCGAGGCCGACCAGGTCGAGTGCCTCCGGCACGACGCTGCGCACGACATGCCGAGGACGGCCGACCACGTCGAGGGCGAACGCGATGTTCGCCGTTACGGTCCGATTCGGTAGCAGGCGAAAGTCCTGGAAGACACAGCCGACCAGCCGGCGCAACTGGGGCACCCCGCGGTCCGGGATCCGCGCGACGTCACGGCCAGCCACCAGCACCCGGCCGGACGTCGCTCGTTCCTCCCGCAGCAGCAATCGCAGCAATGTGGTCTTACCCGATCCGGACGGACCCACGAGGAAGACGAACTCACCGACACCGATCTCCGCGGTGACATCGACCAGCGCCGGCCGGTCGCCGTTCGGGTACCGCTTGCTCACGGAACTCAAAACAATCATTGCGCCTTCCCGCACGCCTATGACTTTCAGTAGCCGTATGGTAGGGCGTGACGAAGGTCGGGGACCGCAGGTTACGCCCGACCGGAATCTCCGGGAACAGCCCGGACGGGTCGCCGCCCGCCCGATCGACCTTTGACGGAGCGGCACGCCACCGTGCGCGGGCGTAACGTGGAAGTCGATCGTGCGCGTCGCCAGCGGTCGTGCTCCATCCGGAACGTCCGGGTGTTGTCCCCCATCCCGGGGAAGTGCGACGATCGMCCGATCATGGCATCCGTCACGGGTGGGAAGGAGGCGCCATGGGCAGCGAGGATCTCGTCTGCGCGCGCTGCGCCGGACTAGTGGTCGAAGGCCGGTGTCCCACCTGCCGCGCCTCGCGCGAGTATCTGCGCCAGAACTTCTTCCAGATGTCACCGCAGGTGATCGTCGCACTGATCGCAATCGTGATGCTACTGGCGGTCCTCGCCGCCCGTCACGTCTCCTGAGCCCGGCCACGCTGGGACCGCCCCGACGGTACCTATCACGCCTGCAAGGCGATCACGTAGCGTAACCACATCTCCGATTACGATGACCGCGGGAGAACTGATCGCGGCTTCGGCCGCGAGCTGGGCGATATCCACCAGGGGCCCGATGATAATCGTCTCATCGGCTGTCCCGCCAGCGTGGATCACCGCGGTCGGAGTCTCCGGCCGGCGGCCCCGCTTCACCAGCTCGTGACTGATCTCAAAGAGTGYCCCGACGCCCATCAGCACGACGACCGTGYCCGGACCGGTAGCGAGCGCGTCCCAGTCGGCAGTGGAACCGGGATGCGAAGGATCGATGTGGCCGCTGACGACGGCCACGTCCTGGGTGATGCCCCGGTGGGTCACCGGGATCCCGGCGAGCGCGGGGACCGCGACGGCGCTCGTCACCCCGGGGACGATCTCGCAGGGCAGGCCGGYCGCGGCGCAGGCCAGAGCCTCCTCGCCGCCACGACCGAAGACGAACGGATCGCCGCCCTTGAGCCGGACGACACCGAACCCGCGCAGTCCCCGATCGACGACCACCGCGTTGATCTCGTCCTGGGTCAGGTTGTGACCGTGCGGCGCCTTGCCCGCATCGATGATCTCGGTACCGGGTCGCACCTCGTCCAGCAGTTCACGGGGAGCCAGCCGGTCGACCACCACGACATCCGCAGCTTGGAGCAGCCGTAGACCGCGTACGGTGATCAGATCCGCCCGCCCGGGACCGCCACCGACAAGGGCTACCCATCCGCCCGGGGCTGTCTGCGCACCGGTCATCTTCGTCCCCTCCCGCGTCGGCTTTCTCCCAGTGTGCGGCCTGACCAGCCCGTTCGGGGCCGATCACCGTAGCCGACCGTTTCGGCTGATCGCCCGATTGATCGCCTCAGCTGACCGGCCGGGCCGCCGCGACGGGGCCGACCAGCACCCGACCGTCCTGCACCTGCACCGGGTAGACGGGGATGCGCACCCCCTCGGCATCGAGGCACTCCCCCGTCGCCAGGTCGAACGCCTGCTTGTGCAACGGCGAGAAGACCACGGCCCGGTCTCCGCGGGAGCCGACGAGACCCCGGGAGAGCACGTTGGCCAGGCCGATCGGGTCGGCGTTGCCGACGGCGAGCACGGGACCGTCGCTCAGCCGGAAGATGGCCACTTGGGCGCCGTTGACGAGCGCGGCCACGCCGCGATCGGGAGTCAGATCGTCCAGGGCACAGATGTCGGTCCAGATCATGGCGGCCTCCAAATCGTCCGTGATGCGCCTACTTGCCTATCCAGAGGCTTTTGTGTCCGTTTCGTCCCTCTGGATAGGCAAGGAGCCTGGATAGGCAAGGAAACGGTCAGCCACCACGGGTAGCGTGGCACCGGCGATGAGGGCCGCCCGCTCGGCCGGGCGGGCCGGCCGGGGCTGGMCGCGTTCGAGGACGTGGATGACGTCGGGGTCGGCCCCCTCGGGGGCGTTGACGAACGAGGCGAACCGGCGCAGTGCGACCGGATCGGCCAGCGTCGTCTTCCACTCGTCCTGATAGGTCGCGACGTGGTAAGCCATGGCCGTGTCAAGCTCGGCGCAGATGCCCAGCGAGTCGTCGACGATGACCTCGCGGACATGCCCAAGGCCGCCGTCGAGGCTCTCCACCCACGGCGCGGTGCGCTGGAGGCGATCGGCGGTGCGCACATAGAACATCAGAAAACGGTCGATGTAGCGGACGAGCGTCTCGGTGTCGAGGTCGGAGGCGAACAGCTCCGCGTGCCGGGGCCGATGACCGCCGTTGCCGCCCAGGTACAGGTTCCAGCCCTGCTCGGTGGCGATCACCCCGACGTCCTTGGACCGCGCCTCCGCGCATTCCCGGGCACAGCCGGAGACCGCCATTTTGATCTTGTGAGGGGATCGCAGGCCGCGGTAGCGTAGCTCCAGGTCGACGGCCAACGTGGTGGAGTCCTGTACGCCGTAGCGGCACMAGGTCTCCCCGACGCAGGACTTCACCGTCCGCAACGCCTTGCCGTAGGCGTGTCCGGACTCGAGTCCGGCGTCGGTCAGCCGCTTCCAGATCTTCGGCAGCTGCTCGGCCCGGGCGCCGAAGAGGTCGATGCGCTGCCCGCCAGTGATCTTCGTATAGAGGTTGAAGTCCCGGGCCACCTCGCCAATCAGGATGAGCGTCTCGGGCGTGACCTCGCCGCCGGGCAGCCGGGGGACGACCGAGTACGTGCCGTCCTTCTGCATGTTCGCGAGCAGGTGGTCGTTGGTGTCCTGCAGGGYGGCCTGCTCGCCGACTAGGACGTACCCGTTGTAGAGGGAGGCAAGAATCGAGGCCACCACCGGCCGGCAGACCTCGCAGCCCCGGCCCCGACCGTGCTCGGCGATCAGCTGCGAGAACGTCGTGATCCCCCGCACCCGGACGATCTCGAACAGTTCGGCCCGGCTGACGTCGAAGTGCTCGCACAGCGCCTTCGACACTTCGAGGCCCGCAGCGGCGAGCTGCTGGCCGAGGATCGTCCTGAGCATCGGCACGCAGCTGCCACAGCTCGTGCCCGCGTTGGTGCACCCCTTGATCCCAGCGACGTCGGTAAGACCATTCTCGCTGATCGCGGCGCAGATCTGACCGTGGGTGACATTGTTGCACGAGCAGATCTGCGCCCCGGCGGAGAGCGCCACCCCGGCCCCGGAGCCGCCGGCCCCGGCGACGTCGCCGGCCGGCAGGATGAGCCGCGCGGGATCGTCCGGCACGACCCCGGCGGAGCCGACCATGGCCCGCAGCGTTCCGTACTCCCCCGCGTCGCCGACAAGGATGCCACCGAGGACGCTACGCGCGTCGTCGGAGAGCACCAGCTTCTTGTAGACCTTGGCCACCGGGTCGGCGAACGTGATAGGCAGCGCACCGGGAGTCGTCCCGAAGGCGTCCCCGAAGCTCGCGACATCGACGCCGAGCAACTTGAGCTTGGTCGACATGTCGGCGCCGGTGAAGGTCGCGTCGCCGCCAAGCAGACGGTCCGCGACGACCTCGGCCATCGCGTATCCGGGCGCGACCAGCCCGTACACCCGTCCGGCCGCCAGGGCRCACTCGCCGACGGCATAGATGTGCTCGTCGCTGGTGCGGCAGCCCTCGTCGACGACGATGCCACCGCGATCCCCGACGTCGAGTCCGCACTCGCGGGCCAGAGCGTCCCGCGGGCGGATCCCCGCCGAGAACACGACGACGTCGGTGTCGAGGCCGGCCAGCCCCTCGGGGTGACGGGCGAAGACCATTCGGGCGACCCGCCCGTCGGCATCGGCCTCGATCCGCTCGGTGGCCGTGTCGGTGTGGACGCCGATCCCGAGCCCGGTGATGTGGGCTCGCAGTGTCTGCCCGCCGGCCTCGTCGACCTGGGCCGGCATCAGCCGGGGCGCGAACTCGACGACGTGGGTGGCCAACCCCAGGCTACGCAGCGCGTTCGCCGCCTCCAGGCCGAGCAGGCCGCCACCGACGACCACACCGGTCCCGGTCCGGCTGCCGCGCGCCGAGGCGGAGATCGCATCCAGGTCCTCGATCGTGCGGTAGACGTGGCAGCCGGTGGCCTCCCGGCCGGGTACCGGTGGGACGAACGGGTAGGAACCGGTCGCAAGCACCAGCGCGTCGTACCGGTAGGTGCGGCCGGCACCGGTGGTCACCGTCCGGGCGGCCCGATCGACGGCGACGACCGGTTCACCGAGACGCACTCGCAGCCGGGGGTGCTCAAGGAATCCGTCCTCGACGAGGCTGAGGTCCTCCGCGGTGGCCCCGGTGAAGTACGCCGAGAGGCCCACCCGGTCATAGGCGGGCCGAGGTTCCTCCGCGAGGACCGTGACATCCCATCGCCCCTCGACGTCGCGGTCCCGCAGCGCCGCCAACAACCGATGCCCCACCATGCCGTGGCCGACGACCACCAGTGATCGAGAAGACATCCGCGCACCACCCGCACGTCCGAACCGATGGGTGCCGGTCCGAACGGGCACCCGCTACGACCAGAACCGTACGAACCCAGGATGTCAACGCTGACTCGAAGTCAGGTCGGTCCGGCTACAAGGCATGCACTCCACGACACGACGGGATGTGAGATGCCCGACGAACGCTCGATGAGGACGTCGTGAATACGCAACGGTGCCGGTTAACACCGGCGTTGCACACCGGCAAGCGCGTGGACATGGCCGTGTCCGATCCTGCGGTGACCGGGGGATCGGCGCGGGACCCCAGCCCAGGAGGTAGCCTTGTGACAATCCGTAGTCCCGGGCGGCCCGACGCTGGCGACCGGTCCGGCGCACCCGGGACCGCCGGAACACCCGAAACCACCAGCCCGCCCGAAACCACCAGCCCGCCCGAAACCACCAGCGCACCCGGGACGTTCCCGGCGTCGGCGACATCGAGGGAGCCGGCCGTCAGCGCCGTGCTGCCACCGCTGCTCGGCTTCACCGTCGGGGTCACGGCCGCGCGTCGCCGCGACGAGCTCGCGAACCTCCTCGAACGGCGCGGAGCCCGGGTGGTCCATGCCCCGGCCCTGCGCATAGTGCCGCTCGCCGACGACAGCCTGCTGCTCGCCGCGACCCGGGAGTGCCTCACCCGGCCGCTGGACGCGGTGATCGCCACGACGGCAATCGGCTTCCGCGGCTGGGTGGAGGCCGCCGAGGGCTGGGGGCTCGGCGAGCGGCTGCGCGACCGGCTGGACGGCGCCCGGCTGTTCACCCGCGGGCCGAAGGTCACCGGCGCCGTCCGGGCCGCGGGGCTGACCGAGTGCTGGTCGCCCCGCTCGGAATCCGGCGCCGAGCTCGTCGCCCATCTGCTCACGGAGAACCTGGCCGGGCTGCGCATCGCGGTGCAGCTACACGGCGAGCCATTGCCAGACATGGTCGAGGGACTGCGCGCGGCGGGTGCCGAGGTCGTCGAGATACCGGTGTACCGGTGGGAACCACCGGACGATCTGCGGCCGGTCCGCCGGATGGTCGAGCTCATCGTCACCGGCGGGGTCTCCGCGGTCACCTTCACCAGCGCGCCCGCCGTGGTGAGCCTGCTACGGATCGCCCGGGAGATGGGACAGTTCGACGAACTGCTGACCGCGCTGCGTGGCGAGGTACTGCCCGCGTGCGTGGGTCCGGTCTGTGCCGCCCCCCTCGAACGGCAGGGCGTGGCGACGGTGACCCCGGACCGGTTCCGGCTCGGAGCACTCGTGCGCACGCTGTCCGACGAGCTCCCGCGTCGCCGGGTGCGGACCGTCGAGGCCGCGGGGCACGTGCTGCGGGTCCAGGGCGGGGCAGTGATCGTCAACGGCGAGCCGGTGATGCTCGCACCCAGGACCGCGGCAGTCCTCGACGCGCTGACCGAGCGTCCCGGCCGGGTGCTGTCCCGAGCCGAGCTGCTGCGCCGGACGGGCACGGCCGGGCTGACCGACGAACACGCGGTCGAGATGACCGTCGCCCGGTTACGCACCGCGCTGGGACCGGCCGGCTGCGCGGTCGAGACCGTCATCAAGCGGGGCTATCGGCTCGCGGTCGTGTGAGAGAGCACGCGGTAACCGCCGGGCCCCGGACTCCAGTTTCCCGCGCCCCCGTCGTCAGGCGCCTCGGCCGAGCCGCCAGCGCGCCRCTCGATATGTCCGCCACCCCGACTGCAGTCCTCGCCGGACGCTGAGCAGGGCGTCGCGATGCCCCTGGGAAACGAGCCGAAGGATGTCGGCCGCCCCAGCGGCCCGATTGACGATCAATCGGCTGATGGCGAACCGGGACAACGTCGGTTGATGAATGCGGTATCCGACCTCACAGGCTGATTCGAACCCGGCGGCCGCGACGACATGGCGCACCGCCGCACAGTGATAACCGAAGGGGTAGCAGAAGCTGTCCGGACGCCGGCCGGTTCTCTCCTCGATCAGCCGCCGGCTGGCGGTGACGTCGTACCGCGCCAGAGCGGTCGGCACCACGTCGAGCTCCAGATGACGGTGACCGTGCGAGCCAAGCTCGATGCCCTCCCCGGCGAGCGCGGCGAGGTCGGACCAGTCCAACAGGGGGAGGTTGCGCTCGGTGTAGCCATCCAGCCAGGTGGCGCGCCGGCCGACGAAGGCGGTCGGCACATACAGGGTAGCGCTGGCCCCGATCGCCCGCAGAGCGGGCACCGCGGTGGTGACGAAGTCCTCGAAGCCGTTCTCAAAGGTAATCACCACCTGGCGGCGGGTGGGATGTRCCAGCGCGTCAGTGAGACCGGTGAGGTGGTAGCCGCTTTCGACGAGGGCCTCGAGCTGCTCGGCGAAGGCACCGGGAGGGACCTCCCAGCGTCGGAAGTCCGCACTCACCGAATCACCGACGCCGTGGTACATAAGGACGGGCAGGGGCATCGTGGGCGCACCCTCGAACACGCCRCCTGCGGCGCCGGACGCCGCAGGCGCCAGGGAGGTCACGGCGTTCCCGTACCGGCGAGACTGGCCATCTTGCCCGGATTTGCACCGTTATTTCCACACATATACATGCGTGCATTCGTGTGCAGGGACACAGACCGCACTCCCTCCGCGACAGYGGTTCGCAATTGTGAACGACCAGGTGACRCGGGCGTACATCCCATCGGGTGAAGCAGTAGGCGGACCAGATCAAGACACCGAAACTAAAAAATCGAACGGTCCGCGAACTACCCGGAACTCTACACGTGTATACCCGGCATGCCAATGGCGTCAGGAGATCCGGTGGAGTCCTTCCCCGACGCCGGGCCGGGCCGAGCCGCCGGCCGGGCCTACGTCACACCGACRTTCCCACCACGGCCGGATCTTTGTCTTTTCACCGTCCGTTCCCCGAGAGGCAGGCGACATTCGGATGCCGTCCCGGAAACGGGGGATCTCCAGACCCCCGAACCCCCGGAACTCCGAACCTCCGGAACTCCGGAACTCCGGAACCGGAGCGCCGGGCGCCGGGCGCCGGGCGCTCATCGTCTCGCCGGGCCACGAGCGCCYGGACGGTGCGGCGAGGCTTGCCCGCTCAGTCCGGAACCAGACACATCCCAGGCGTCGACAAAAGCTCCGAAGARCCCTCTCACGCCTGGTTCTCAACCGACCGCCGCCACCGGATCTCCGCGTCGATGAAATCATCGAGCTCGCCGTCGAGAACACCGCTGGTGTTCGAGGTCTCGGTGTCGGTACGCAGATCCTTCACCATCTGGTACGGGTGGAGGACATAGTTACGGATCTGCGATCCGAAGGAGACGTCCTGTGGCCCGCCGGTGATGCGCTGTTTCTCCGCCGCCTCCTCGGCCCGCCGCCGCTCCAGGAGCTTCGCCTGCAACACGATCATCGCGGCGGCCTTGTTCTGGAGCTGGCTGCGCTCGTTCTGACACGTCACCACGATGCCCGTGGGCAGATGCGTGATGCGGACCRCGGAGTCGGTGGTGTTGACCCCCTGCCCACCCGGACCGGACGAACGGAAAATATCGATACGCAGATCCTTGTCGTCGATGTCGACGTGGTCGGACAGCTCGACGACCGGGGTGACCTCGACCCCGGCGAAGGAGGTCTGCCGCCGGTTCTGGTTGTCGAACGGCGAAATCCGGACGAGCCGGTGCACCCCGTGCTCACTGCGCAGCGTCCCGTACGCATAGGGCGCCTTGACCTGGAAAGTTGCCGACTTCAGACCCGCCTCCTCGGCCTCGGAGGTGTCGAAGACCTCCGTGGCGTAGCCGTGCCGCTCGGCCCACCGCAGGTACATCCGAAGCAACATCGCCGTCCAGTCGGCCGCGTCCACCCCGCCGGCCCCGGCCGAGAGCTGCACGATCGCGTCCCGCTCGTCGTACTCGCCGGACAGCAGGGTCCGAACCTCGAGACCGGCGATGTCACTGGACAGCCTGGGAAGATCGGCTGCGGCCTCGGCGAGCAGATCCTCATCGCCGAGGTCCGCGGCGGCGGCGATGTCGTCAAGACGGCGACGCAGCCCCTCCACCCTGGCGATGTCCCCGCGCGTCGACGACAACCGGCGGGTGACAGCCTGGRCCCGGTCCTGATCGGACCAGAGGTCGGGGTCCGCGGCCTGACGCTCCAGATCCTCGGCGCGACGGCGCAACCCCTCCACGTCGAGAACCGTCTCGATGCCGGTCAACGTGGCATCCAGCTGTTTGATCTCCTCGGACAGGTCGACGGCCATGCTGTTCACCTTACCGGCGGCGCCCGGGGCCACCGCCACAACGGATCTTGTCCGCCCGGACGGGAGCCGGCCGAGTTCRCATCGGCGTCGCGCCGAGCCCCGACGGCATCCCCGCGACCTCCCGACGGCATCCCGACGGCATCCCGACGACGCCTCGACCGGGAAACATCATCGTGGCGAAACATGCAATGGCTCGACGACACGAGGATGAAACATTCGCGGGATGCCACGAGCATTTCGGCCAACCGACGCCCGCACTGCGGACAATCGTTACGGCGGCCCCGGGCGGTCAGGCGGTTCAGCCGTCCGACAACAACCTCCGACAACAACCGATACCAATCCCTGAAGAGACACGTACCACATCGCCGAGTGCGCACAACTCGACGCGTCCGCGGCCCCCAAACGATACCTTCGAAGGCGGCGCTTCGCGCACGAATACGTGAACGCCGGGTTTCGTCGGGACAGTRCGGCCCCGCGACCATATGGGTGTCGGCCATGGAGAGCCCGGATGCGGAGAGCTCGGACGCATCGACCGGTGCGCGCGTGTGCACCGGTCGATGTCGCCGGGACGGGACGAAGACTCAAGGACCGACCCCTACCACGGGAAACCGACCACTACCACGGGAAGAGGAGGAAGGCCGCCGTGAATAACCGGATCCGTCGTCCGAGCGATCGGATCACGCCGTTAGCGGCGGCGACTCACCGCCCCGTCGCGTGCCAGCGGAAGGCCGCGATCATTCCCGCAGGAGCACGGAGGGTCCCATCGTGTCGGAGGTCCCGGAGGTCGCAGACCGACGCTCTGTCCTGGTTGCCACCGGCCTCGCGGCGGTGGGCTCCGTGAGTCTGCGCGGCGACGCGTCCGGCCTGCACGAAGCCTGCATGGCAGCCCTGACCGCGACGGTCAGGGCCTACGAGACGTCTGATCTGATCACTACCACGTCCGCCCTGGTCTCGCTGGAGCGCACGACACAGACCGTGCCCCGGGAGCACCGGCTGCGCGGCCGGCCGGCGCCGGAACGCCGAACCGCGCCGGTTGCGTGCGCGTCACCCGTTGGCTTTCCTCCGACCCCTGATGCAACCAGGTCGAGGTGGCGTCCATGAGATCGTCGAGACCGTGGCCGGTGCGGCGACCGGCGACCGGGCAGGCGTCCGGGACGCCGTCGCCAGAGCCTGGCAGACGATGGAACGGCTCGACGACACCGCCCACGGCTCGCCGGGTTTCTCGCTCGACACTTACTCCCCGGCGGATCTGGCCTTGGCCTGCGCCGAGGCCCTGACCACCGTCGGCGCGGCCGACGAGGCCACGCCTCACCTGGAACGCGCCTCGACGTTGATCACCGGCAGCGGCCAGACGGGCATGGTGGTCTCGGTGCGGATGGCGCAGGCCCGGGCCGCGCTGGCCCGGGAGGTCCCGGATCGCGACGAGGCAGCCCAGCACGCCGCTCAGGCGGTGGCGCTGTCCGCCGGGCGGCCGGCCGAATGGGTGGCCCGGCTGGTCCGGGACGTGTCGGATCTGGCCGAGCGCCGCACCGGCCACGGTCTCGACGATCTCATGGACGCCACCTCGACCTGGTTGCATCAGGGGTCGGAGGAAAGCCAACGGGTGACGCGCACGCAACCGGCGCGGTTCGGCGTTCCGGCGCCGGCCGGCGTCATGGTGCAGCGGGCTGGCGGACCACCGACTGTGCCTGCGCTCCGGCACGTACCGTGACCGGACCCACCCCGAGGGAGCCGACGACCGGAAGGTCGACCACACGCGTGCCCTCCACCTCCACCGTCGTCGCGTCGACGAGGGTGGAGGTGAGGATCGTGCGGCCACTCGGATCGGCCCGGCGCTGGTACTGATCGACGGTCGTGGCGATGTCGGCGAGGGGCAGGCGCTCGAAGGCGTCGGTGGTGGTGTAGATCGCGTTCTCGTCGATGYGCTGGGCAGCGGCCAGCGCGGCGCCGTCGGCGGCCGAGGCCACCGACCGACGAGCGAGGTAGACGGCGGACACGTCGGTCACAACGACCACCAGCATCGCCGCGACCATGAGATACCCCAACGTCAGCACGAGAATGGTCCCGCCGTCCGCGCGGTTGGTCCCGTCCGGGCGGACGACTCCGTCCGGGCGGACGACTCCGTCCGGGCGGACGACTCCGTCCGGTGTTCCGGTCGACCCCGTTACTCCGGTCGACCCCGTTACTCCGGTCGACCCCGTTACTCCGGTCGACCCCGTTACTCCGGCCGACCCCGTTACTCCGGCCGACCCCGTTACTCCGGCCGACCCCGTTACTCCGGCCGACCCCGTTACTCCGGCCGACCCCGTTGCTCCGGCCGACCCCGTCCCGCCGCTGGTCACAGGCACATGTTTGGTCACGGGCACGCGTTCTCCTTGCTGACGCTCCTGCCGGAAGGCCGAACAGGCGAGGCCGGAAACCCACTGCCCCAGCAACCCTATTAGCAACCCTATTGTGGAAGAATAGCAGCCCCATTGCGGGAGAATACGGTCATGCGGCACTGATCCGCCTTACTACCGGAGTCATCGACCGGTTCCGCTCGATGGACGTCAACGGCGGCGCACTGATCGTGGGACACGTCGTGGCGAGCGTGCTCGCAATCTCGTCTCGACGGCGCTGGTGTTCGGCGTGGCCTTCGCCATCGGCTTCCGCTCGCCCGCGGRCCTCGGGCGGTGGCTCGCCGCTGTGGGCGTGCTGGCGCTGTTCGTACTCTCGCTGTCCTGGCTGCAGGGCTTCGCTCGTAACCAGCAGCCGCGTGCGGGTCAAAACCATCTTGCCGTACGGCGCGCGGACAAAGTACTCACCTCACCCCTGACGATCGCGTACACCTCTAGGCTCCGAACCCGTGCACCGGGAGACTTCCGCACCACGGATCCGATATCCGGATCTCACCTCGTCACGGCCGCGGACGATCGCGCGTCCGTCGGCCAGGTTCGCCGGCAGGCTCCTTTTCCCATACCCAGAAGGGGATCATCCAAGTGACCACGGCTGCCAAGACCACGAACGTGTTCGATTTCGCGCCCAATGACAGAACACTGCTCGACGCGGAGATCGCCGCTCTCGAGAATCTCGAGAGCGGCGACTTCAAGAATCTCCCGCCGGCGACCGTGGCAAAGTTCGGGGAACTGCGGGGGGCGGGGACCTTCACGGCGACCAGGATCCCCGGAGCCGATGCCGACGTCCAACTCGACGCCGGCGTGCTGGTCCCCCTCAAGCCGGGGCCGCACCCGGTTGTCATCATGCCGGCTCCGCTGGCGCCGACGGGATGGAAGTCGTATCCGGGGATGCTCCTGAACTTCGCGCTCAAGGGATATCTGGCGGTCGCGTACAGCGAGCGTGGGATCGCCGACTCCACAGGGAAGATAGACGTCGCCGGTCCGCGGGACCGGGCGGACGGCTCGGCCGTGATCGACTGGGTACTGAACACCTATCCCGACCGCGCGGATCAGGATCGGATCGGGTTCGCGGGGTCGTCCTACGGCGCCGGCCAGAGCCTGATCATCGCGGCGCATGACGACCGGGTGCGGGCCGTGTGCGCGCAGAGCGCCTGGGCCGATCTGGGCCGATCGCTGTACGAGAACGAGACACGACACCTGCTGGCGTTCGAGGAGCTCGCCAAGCTGTTCGGCGAGGAGAACCTCTCCGCCGAAGTCAGGGAAATCTTCGACGACTTCCGGGCGAATCGGAATATCGAACGGCTGCTGGAGTTCAGCGCGGTCCGTTCACCGGTTACCTATCTGAACGAGCTCAACGCCAGGAGGGTCCCCATCTTCCTCGGCACCTACTGGCACGAGACCATCTTCTCGGTACCCGCGGTGGTGGAGTTCTTCAACGCATTGATCGGTCCCAAACGTCTCCTGGTACTGATCGGAGATCACGGCGGCGACGAGATCAAGGGATTTCTCGGCGGCATCAGTCGTCCGACAGCGACGACCTTCCGCTGGCTGGACCGCTTCGTTGCCGACGAGGAGAACGGCGTGGAGAACGACGGCGACGTGCACACCGAGTACATGCACAACCTGTTCACGATCAAGAAGCTCGCCGACTGGGACTCGTACACGCTGCCGCCGCGACGCTACTACCTGAACGCGCCGCTGCCGGGGACATCGGACGGCTCACTGACGCCTCAGCCCAACTCCGGGTGGAGCCACACCTTCCGGGCCGGCACGGACACCCCAGCACTGATAGCCCCGGCCCTGGTAAAGACCGGCGTCCTCGAAAGACTGGGGGCTCCGATCGTGTACGAGACCTCGGAGATCTCCCGCGAGGACGCCGCGGTGTGGTCGACCGAACCGCTCACCGCACCGAGTCAGATCACCGGAACCGTCTCGGCGCATCTCACGGTCACCCCGTCCGCGAAGAGCGCGACGCTCGTGGCGCACCTGTTCGACGTCGACCCGGGTACCGGTAAGGCAAAAATCATCACCAGCGCGCCCTTCACCCTGCTCAACGACCGCGAGGGAGAGACGCAAACGATCGACATCCACCTACAGCCGGCCGACTACCGCATCACGCCGGGCCACCAGATACAGCTGGTCGTGGACACCAAGGACAGGTTCTTCGGCGACGCCACCGTCACCAACAGCAAAATCGAGATCTCGTCCACCGACGGCTCCTCGTCCTACCTGAACATCCCGCTCGACGAGATTCCGCTCGAGAACGACTAGCCGACCGGATCCCACGGCGCACGCCTACCCGGGTGCGGAACCGTGGTCGCGGTCCCGCACCCGGGCTCGCCCCCCGGGTGCGGGTCGGAAGGATCGGATCGCGCCGCAGCACGATGTGCTGGTCCATCGTGCGTCGTCAAGCTCGACTATGATTGCATCGTCCTCGACGGTATCGCGGTCTGTGATGGTCGGAGGTTTACATGGCGCCTGCGCCACGGTTTCATCGGGTCGCCGCACTGCAGCGGCGTTTCGTGGACCGCGAACCGGTGCTGGCGGCTTTCGCCGAAGAGCTGACCCATCTAGGTGACGGTCCACGGGTCTTCAACGCCATCGGCGTGGGCGGTATAGGTAAGTCACGACTACTGCGCGAGTTGAAGGACCGGGCGGCAACCCGGTATCGAACGGCATCACTCGATCTGCAGGTGCACTCGTTGCGCCAGCAGGAAGACGCGCTGGCGGTGCTACGCAACGAACTGGGGTCGCAAGGGGTACACTTCGATCGCTTCGACATCGCCTACGCAGTGCTGTGGCAGCGGCTACACCCACATCTGCGGTTGAACCGTTCGGAACTGGCATTCGTCGACGAGAGTTCCATTCTCGCGGATATCGCCGACACGATGACCGGAATTCCGATTTTCGGTACGGCCCGCGGCCTTATCAAGCTGTTGGAGCGTGGCGGCTGCGACATACGCCGCCGCCTGCGGGTGCGGCGCGATCCCACCCTGGCGACACTCGACGACCTGCCGAACAGTGAGCTCGCCGACGCCGTCACGTTTCTGTTCGCTGAAG
>NZ_MRUJ01000152.1:0-6882 GCF_002099325.1 Frankia sp. KB5
CCTCCCGGCTGACCCCGACCCCCGAGACCCCAGCGGAGTGCCCCACGGTCACGCCGCCCACGATCATGCCCCAACGGGATTTCCGAATACGTACGACCAGGGTGCCGTCGACGTCGCCGTGCTCCTGGGAACGGCACGGGGCGCGGTGGCCCGCCCCGCCGGCTGCCTTCCCCTCGCCTGGTACGCCGCCGCCGGCTGGACTCCTCCGCCGCCGGACCGGCCGCTGCCCCTCGTGGCGATCAACGATCCCTGCACCATTCGCAGCCAGGCGTTGAGCACCCTGGCGCGGGTCGGGCGCACGGCATGGGTGGTCGGTGAGGCAGGCCATCTCGCCGGTGTGCTGCACGCCGCCCGCGCCGGGGTCGGGGTGGCTCTGCTCGCCGACGTCGGGCCGGTTCCCCCGGGGCTCGAACGGCGCCACGACCTGCCCGCCGTTGCGCCCGAACCCCTGCACGTGCGCGTGCGTCGCGGAGCGCCACCGCGGCTGGGCCAGCTGGTCGGTGACGCCGTCGAGGCCGCCCTGGCCTGAGCTCCGGCCCGGCATGACAGCGCTCCGGCCCGGCATGACAGCGGGTGGTTTCGGGCATGCCGAACATGGAGGTGGTCCGGATGACGGATGCGCTGTCGACGTTGGGCCCGCCGGCAGGCGTCACACAGCCGGACACAGTAGTGACGGATCTCCTCGAGATCCTGCGCCGGCATCTGCGGATGGACGTCGCGGGGCTGGCCCGGATCGACGGGGATCTGCTTGTCCTGCAGGTTCTCAGCGGGGACGCACGGGGGTTCAGGTTGGCGCCGGGTTCGACGATCCGCCGCGAGCATGCCCTGCTCGGGCGGGTGCTGTCCGGCGAGATACCGGAGATCGTCGCGGACACGCGCACCGATCCGCGCACCGCGGACGCGGGCGTCGTCCGCGAGTTGGGCGTCGGCGCGTACGCCGCGGCGCCGGTCGCCGACAACGACGGCGAGGTGTACGGCATAGTCGGCTGCCTCGCCCACGACGCGCTCCCCCACCCACGCGACCGCGACGTGCACTTCCTGCACCTGTTGGCGGCCTTCCTGAGCGACGCGGTCCTCGACCTGCACCGCCTGTGGGAACAGCGACGCCGCATCTGGCAGGAGGTGAGCGACCTCATCGACGCGGGCGGCCCAAAGATGATCTTCCAGCCGATCTTCAGGCTCACGGACGAGCGGATCGTCGGGGTCGAGGCGCTGTCCCGCTTCCCCCACACGACCGGCGATGCGCAGCAGTGGTACAACGACGCCGCAACCGTCGGCCTGAGCATCGAACTGGAACTCATGGCGATCCGCCACGCGCTGACCGTCCTGCCGACGCTCCCGTCCGACCTCACCCTCGCCGTCAACGCCTCGCCGTCCACCATCACCTCCGGCCTGGTCGACATCCTTCCCGACCGGGGGGCCGATCGCCTCATCGTGGAGATCACCGAGCACGAGCACATCGGCGACGACTCGGAGCTGCTGGTCGCCGTCGGCGTGCTGCGCCGCCGCGGGGTCCGCATCGCGATCGACGACGTCGGCACCGGCTACGCGGGCCTGGAACAGCTCATCCACCTGCGCCCGGAGATCATCAAACTGGATCGGGTCCTCACCCACGGGATCGACACCGATCCGGCCAGGCGCGCCATCGCGACGGGACTGGTGCAGGTCGCCGGCGAGATCGGCGGCTGCGTCATCGCCGAGGGCATCGAAACCCCGATGGAGCTCGACACGGCGATGGCGGCCGGGATCCCCTACGGCCAAGGCTACCTGCTCGGCCATCCCACCACGACCGCCGGGGCCGCCTGGGTGGAGCACTCCGCGCACCGGCCGACGGCCGCCGAACCGGAACCGGTGCCGGCCACCTCCTCCCGGCGGCTCGGCTGAGCCCGTGGCGGCTACCGRCTGGCCCCACAGCCGCAGCGCCAGCACGAGGTACCAGCCGGGGTGACGCCAAGGTGACAGTGTGGCTACCCGGCGGTTGCGCAGGCCATACGCTCACCAGCCATGACCGCGGTGGCTACGGGGGTACGGCGCCGGGCGGCGACCCCGCCGGGCCGGCTGCGCCTGCTGTCCGTGCTCGTGGTCCTCGCGCTCGTCGCACTGTGGGTTACCGCCCTCGGCGCCACGCAGACCCGCCGGCACGCGATCGACACCCTGACCAAGGACAGCGGCGCGTCCTTCATCGCCGCCCAGAGCCTGCGCGCCGAGCTCTGGGCGGCGGACGCCACGGCGGCCCGTGCCTTCCTCGCCGGCGGCGTCGAACCACCGGGGCAGCGTGCCGCCTACGCGCGCAGCATCGCCGCGGCGGGCGACCGCGTCGTCGATCTCGCCCGCGCCGGTGGTCCGCGCCAGCCCCTGGCCGTGCTCTGCGCGCAACTGCCCGTCTACACCGGCCTGGTCGAACGGGCCCGGGCGAACAACCGGCTCGGCCTCGCCGTCGGCGGGGCCTACCTGCGGCAGGCGTCCGCGCTGATGCGGGACACCATCCTGCCCGCTGCCGACGCGCTGGCCACCGCCGACGCCACCGACATCGACCACGGCTACCGGCGGGCGAGCTCCTGGCACCAGGTGTTCCTGGTCGGCGCCGTCGGCGCCGCGACGCTCGCCGGGCTCGTCGCGCTGCAGGTGCGGCTGTTCCGGCGCACCCACCGGATCCTCAATCTGCCGCTGCTCGCCGCCACGGCGCTCACCGCGATCATCCTCGGGTTGACGCTGACCGCGTTCGGCGTGGAACGTGGCCGTCTCGTCGAAAGCCGGGACCACGGGTACGTCCCGATGACGCTGACCGCGCAGGCCCGGGTGCTGGCATTACGGGCATGGGGTGACGAAAGCCTGTCGCTGGTCGCCCACGGCAACGGCGTGGAACTCGACGAGGACGCCCGCGCCGCGGCCGCCCGACTGGGCTACGACGACAGGGGGCGCCGGAGCGGGACCGGGGTTCTGCCGGCGACGGTGGCCCTGCGCGGCCCGGACGGCCCGGCCCGCGCCGCCCTGGAACCGGCCTGGCGCGGATACCAGGCGACAAGCCTGCGGGTCGGTAACCTGGTGTCCGATGTCGGCGGGTTCCAGCAGGCGGTGGCCGTGGCGCTCGGCGAGGGCACGACCTCCTTCACCCGGTTCGACGACGCCTCGGAAGCGGTGTTCACGACCAGCCGTACCCGCTTCGAAGCGCGCCTGTCCGCCGCCGGCGAGGCGCTGAACCGCCTGCCGCTCGGCGCCACCGTGGCGCTCGGGCTCGCCGCGGCCCTGGCCTTCGTCGGCATCCAGCTGAGAATCAACGACTACCGGTGAGCCGATGATGATCATCCGGGTCGCGACGGCGCGAGCGGTGACGGTACTGATTACCGTCGCCCTGGCGGTCGGCGTCACCGCCTGCGGCACGGTCGACAGTCCGCTGCCGGCCCAGGCCCGACCCCTGGCCCCCGCGACGCCGACGCCCCCGCGGCCCGCCGCCCTCACGCCTGCCGCCCTCACGCCTGCCGCCGCGGCCGTGACGCCGACACCCACCTGCGACGATCCGCAGGCCAGCTGGCGCCCGCCGGGCCGGCTGCCCTCGCCGGGCGCGATGCCCACGGGCACCGTCCTGGAGACGATCGAACGCCGCGGCTACCTCATCGCCGGGGTGCTGGCCGACGTCCCGCCCTTCGGGTCGATCAGCCCGTTCACCGGCCAGTTCGAGGGCTTCGACGTGGAGATCGCCAACCTGGTCGGCCGGAGGATCTTCGGCGCGGACGGACACGTGCGGTTCCGCGCGGTCACCTACGCCGAGCGCATCCCGGTCCTGCGCGACGGCGCCGTCGACGTCGTCGTGGCGACCATGACGACGAACTGCGAGCGGCGCGCGCTGGTGGACTTCTCCGCCGTCTACTACAACGAGACGCAACGGGTCCTGGTCCCCCGCGACTCGCCGTACCAGGGGATGGACGATCTCGGTGGGCGACGGGTCTGCACGGCGGCCGGCGCGGCGGCCGGCGCGGCGGCGACCATCCGGCGGGCACCGTCGCGCCCGGTGCTGCGCACCGTGCCGAACATCGCCGACTGCCTCGTGCTGCTCCAGGCCGGGGAGGTCGACGCCGTCATGACCACCACGGCCATCCTCAACGGGATGGCCGCCCAGGACCCGCGGCTGTACGTTGTCGGACCGGCCCTGTCGGACGAGCCGGACGCGGTCGCCGTCAGCCTCGACCATCCGGAACTGACCCGCTTCGTCAACGGCGTGCTGGCCCGCGCGATCGCCGACGGCACCTGGAAACGGCTGGCCCGGCGGTGGCTGTCGGCACCGTTCGCCCCGCCGCCGACGCCACCGGTCGCCCGCTACCGGGACTGACCGATGATGATCTCTCGGTGGGAGATGGACGCGGTCCTGACCCGGCTGCGTTCGGGGGGCGCTCCCCCTCGCCCACCCCTCACCTCAACCCCGATCTCAACCACGATCTCAACCGAGGAGCGTGCGTGAACGCGGTCATCCCCTGCCCGGAGCCGGACTGCGGCGGCGTCGTCGAGGACGGGTCGCGGACCGCACCGAGCCGGCTGGGCGCGGGTCTGGTCGAGGTGCCCGAGCCCGACGTGCCCGAGCCCGACGTGCCGGACCCGGCGTCGATGCTGCTGGCGGACCCGCAGATCCCGGAACGGCGGCGGGCCTGTGCCGGGTGCGGCGCGCCGGCGGGACGCGCCCGGGGCCGCCGGCCCGCGCGTCCCGAGGGCTTCTGCCCGGGATGCGGCCAGCCGTTCTCGTTCCGTCCCACGCTGCACGCCGGTGACCGCGTCGGGCCGTACGAGATCGCGGGGGCCCTCGCGCACGGCGGCCAGGGCTGGATCTACCTCGCCCGGGACCCGAGCGTCGCGGAGGGCTCCTGGGTCGTGCTCAAGGGCCTGCTCGACTCCGGCGACCGCGAGGCACAGGCCGCGGCCATCGCCGAGCGCCGGTTCCTGGCCTCCGTCGACCATCCGGCGATCGTGCGGATCTTCACCTTCGTCGAGCATGCCGGCACGAGCTACATCGTGATGGAGTACATCGGCGGCACCTCGCTGCGGGAGGTGCTGTGCCGGCGTCGGGCCGACGCCGGCCGGCCCGACCCGCTGCCGGTCACCCAGGCCGTCGCCTACCTCCTCGCGGCGCTGCCCGCCTTCGCCTACCTGCACCGAAACGGCCTGGTGTTCGGCGACTTCACACCCGACAACGTGATGCTCGGCCGGGAGACACCGCGCCTGATCGACCTCGACGCGATCCGTCGCATCGACGACGGCGCAGTAGCCGGAGCCGGCTGCGGCACCCTCGGCTACCAGGCACCCGAGGTGCCCACCACCGGCCCCTCGGTCGCCTCCGACCTGTTCGCCGTGGGACGCACTCTCGCGACCCTCATCCTGGACTTCCGCGGTAACACCTCGACCTACCTGCACACGATGCCACCGGCGGCGGACCATCCCGTCCTCGCCCGGCACGAGTCGCTGTACCGGTTCCTGCTCAAGGCGACCGCGCCCGATCCCGACCGCCGCTTCACCGGCGCCGAGGAGATGCACGACGAACTGCTGGGGGTGCTGCGGGAGATCGTCGCGGCCGAACGCGGGACACCGGCCCCGGCGCCGGCGCCGAGCCGGCGGTTCACCGGCGACCTCCACCCCACCGGCGAAGGTGGCCTCACCGGCGAAGGTGGCCTCACCGGCGAAGGTGGCCTCACCGGCGAAGGTGGCCTCACCGGCGAAGGTGGCCTCACCGCGCTGCCGCCGTGGTCGGTGCTGCCCCGGCTACGGGCCGACCCCGACGACCCGGCGGCGGACCCGCTCACCGCCCTGCCGGACCTCGCGCCCGAGCAGCTCGCCGAGCTGCTCGGTGCGATGGGAACCACCAGCGTCGGGGCGCGCCTGCACCTGGCCGACCTGCGGATGCGCCTGGGCCGGACCGCCGCCGCCCGCGAGATGCTCGCCGAGATCGAGGCGGAGGACCCCTTCGAGTGGCGGGTGGACTGGCAGCGCGGGCTGCTGGCACTCGCCGACGGCGACACCGCCGCGGCCCGCGGCGCGTTCGACCGGGTCTACGACGAGGTCCCGGGCGAGCTCGCGCCGAAGCTGGCGCTGGCGCGCACCGCGGAGGCCGCCGGCGACCTCCCCCGGGCGCAGCAGCTGTATGACCTGGTGTCGCGCACCGACGACGCGTTCACCGGCGCGGCGTTCGGGCTGGCGCGGGTGCGGATCGCCGCGGGCAACCGCGACGGTGCGGTGGCCGCCTACCGCCGGGTACCACCGGCCTCGGCCGCCCACGTCGACGCCCAGATCCGGCTGGCCCGGGTACTCGGCACGGTGACCGTGGCCGGCGTCCCCAACCGGGCCGGCATCATGGCCGCGTCGGACGTGCTGGCCGGCCTGGACCTCGACTCGGGCCGCCGGGCCGCTCTCACCCGGGATCTGCTGACCACCGCGCTCGACCTGGTGGCGGCCGGCACGCTCCCGGTGGACCCGGGCGTCACGGTCGCCGGTGCCGCACTGCGGGAAGCGGACCTGCGCTTCGGCCTGGAACGCGCCTACCGGGAGCTCGCCCGGCTGGCCGCGACCACCGACGAGCGGTACGCCCTCGTCGACCTCGCCAACCGTGTCCGCCCGCGGACCCTGGTATGAACGCCGGACAGCGGCCGGGACCGGCGTCGGGGCCACGGGACCCCGGCCTGGCGGACCCCGGCACGGCGGACCCCGGCACGGCGGGACGCTGCCCCGGCTGCGCGGCGCCGGTCCTTCCCGACGACCGGTTCTGCGAACGCTGCGGCGTGGCCCTGACGGCGGCCGGCCGCGAGCCCGGCGACCGGATCGATGTCGACCTGACGATCGCGGCCGGCGTGTCGGACCGCGGCCTCGTCCACCGGAGCAACGAGGACGGGTTCGCCCTCGCCG